>JANYFQ010000555.1 GCA_025362615.1 Hymenobacter sp.
ATGATTCACCAGCCCTCGGGCGGGGCGCAGGGGCAGTCGTCGGACATCGAAATCACGGCCCGCGAAATCCTCAAGCTCAAGAAGGAGCTGTATGACATTCTGGCGCAGCACAGCGGCAAAACCTACCAGGAAATCCACGACAACTCGGACCGCGACTACTGGATGCGGGCCGACGAGGCCAAGGAGTACGGGCTGATTGACGAGGTGCTGGAGAAAAAATCCAAACCACAGATTTAAGCAGATTTAGCGGATTGAACGGCTACGCCGTTGCGCGGCCGACTGCGTGGTTTCCGACTTTATGAGAAATGCCCTGGCTTCGCGGCCGGGGTATTTTTTTTGGGGTTTTGAGCGGGCACCGTGCTATATACTGGGCCGGATGTGGTATTTTTGGTGCCATGAGCAACGCAATTACCTCTCGATGGGCCGTGGCGGGCAGCGTTTTTTTGCTGCTGGGCAGCGGCCGGCCCTTGGCCCCGGCTGCGCCGGCGGCGGCCCGGCCCCCGGCCTCGGCCCGGCACCAGGCGGCGCCGGCCGACGACCTGCGCCGCCTCGGCGAATGCCTGGCGGGGCACTACTCGTCGGCGGCCCAGGCGGCGCTGGACAAGGGCTACGAAGACATCCGCCTGCACGTGGTGCCCATCTGGCCCGAGGAGCAGCGGCGGGGGCAGTATTATTTCTACGCCGAGCAGGCCCTGGCGGCGGCCCCGGCCGCCCCGTTCTGGCAGCGGGTGTACCGCCTGCGCCCCACCAACGACGGGCATTTTGAGAGTGCTTCTTTCCTGCTGGCTGCGCCCCGGCGCTTCGCCGGTGCCTGGCAACGCCCCGCTCAGCACCCGGCGTTGCGGGCCCTGCGGCCCGATTCGCTGCACCACACCGAGGGCTGCGTCCTGTACCTGAGCAAAACCGGCCCTGCCTGCTTTGCCGGCACCACCGACGGCTACCACTGCCCCAGCACCCACAACGGGGCGGCCTACGCCACCTCCGAAGTACAGCTAATGCCCACCGAGCTGCGCCTCTGGAACCGGGGATTTGATACCTTCGGCCAGCAAAAATGGGGGGCCAAAAAGGGTGCCTACGTGTTTGTGAAGGAGAACTGAGGGCCGAACGGCCGGGGTGGGGCAGGCGGGTGGCGCTGTGGGCCGCCCGCCCGCTACGGGCATCCAAACGACCGGCAGCGAGCGGGCGGGCAGCAGAAAAGGCCACCCGCCCGCCCCGCCCTGCGGGGCCGCCAATCGGTCGTTTTCTTCAACAAATGCAATGATTGAAGTAAAAATTGCTGTTTCTGAGCCAACGACAGGCGTTTCTAGGGCCACGACAACGGTTTTGGGGGCCACGACCGGCGTTGCCGGACCAACGACCGGGGTTGCTGCCCCCACGACCGGCGTTGCCGTTGCCACGACAGTGTTTGCCGGGCCAACGCCGGCCGTTGCCGGGCCAACGCCCGCTAGTATTGGGTATTTTGATGCACCTTGCGGCACGGTTCCGCTACGGGGCCGCGCAGGCCGGGCGCTCCGGCTGGTACATTCCACGTTTTCAAACATGAAAAAGCAAGAAATTACCGCCGATTTTGTGGGCTCGCAGGGCGACTTTATTCTGAGCTGCCGCACCAAGTACGCCTTTATGGTGCGCGATGCGGCCGATTTTGCCACGCGCGGCGTGACGGCCGCCCGCCTCGCGGCCTTTGCCGCCGGCACCGACGCGCTGCTGCTGCTGCCCAGCGACGACCAGCTCAACTACAGCAAGCAGGCGGCCACGGCCGCCGCCGTGGCTCAGCGCGAGGTGGTGACGAGCGGCATGGCCACCGTGATGGGCCAGGTGGCCATCAAGCACGACGTGCGCTCGCCGGGCTACAAGGCCTTTGGCAGCGCCGGGCTGCACAACGACTCGGAGGGCGATTTTTACGTCAACATGGTGCATTTGCTCGGCTGGGCCGATGCCCACGTGGCCGAGTACGCCGCCCAGGGCCTCACGCCGGCGCAGCTCGCGGCGCTACGCACCGACAACGCGGCCTACCTGGCTTGCCTCACGGCCCAGCGGCTGGCCGAATCGGCCAGGGGCACGGCCACGCAAACCCGCGCCCAGGCCTACAACGACCACAACGACGAACTCACCGCCCTCTGCGGCATCGGCAAGGGCCTCTACATCCAAACCGACAAAACCCGCTACGACGACTACGTGCTCGACCCCGCCATCCACGGTGCGCCGGGGCCGGGGCCGGGGCCGCCGGCGGCGTAGGGCTTGCCAGAACCCGACCGACACCAGAAAGGGCCGCTCCGAGCATCGGGGCGGCCCTTTTTGGGTGGTTGGCAGGGGAAACAACGGAAGCGGCGGGCCGGAAGCGCAGGGCCTGCCGGCCCGCCCTCAGGGCTTGTAGATGATGATGTTGAAGGATACATCGTTGGTATTCGACTGGACCAGGAACTTGCCGCCGCTTACCGCCTGAAAATAAAGCGGGTCGCCGGTGTAGATGCCCGTTAGCTGCACCATGAACACGCAGTTGGAAGAAGTGAGGGTTTCGCCGGCCACGGTGATGTAATACACGCCCGGGGACGGGTGGGTACACGAAACATTCTGGCTGCTACCGGCTTGGACAACGCCTCCCCGGCTGACGTTGCCGTAGGCCAGGGCCAGCATATTGGCCGTGCCCGCAGCGGGGGTATTCACCTCTTTGGTGCGGATGGCCCCGTTGGTCACGTCCAGGGCCAACCCGCTTCCGTTCTGGGTGATGATGGCGGCGGGGTTGGCTCCGTTGGCCACCGCCAGCAGGCCGATGCCGTCGTTGCCGGCCACGGCCTCGGCGTACACCCCCACGCCGCTGTCGGTGCTGCCGTACACGCCCCGGCCGTCGAGGGCGAAGCCGTCCACGCCCCGGCCGCCGGAGCCGTCGGCGCTGCCGCTTACGCCGTAGCCGCCGTTGCCGGCGGTGCCCTGCACGCCGTAGCCGCTGCCGGCGGCGGTGCCGCGCACGCCGGTGGCAAAGTTGCCGGTGCCGGCGTTGGCCCCAATCACGGCAGCGTTGGCGGCGTTGTTGATGTCGGCGCGCACGGTGCCGGCCACGCTCAGGCGCTCGGGCACGGCGGTGGTGCCGATGCCCACGTTGCCGCCGTTGTCGTTGAGAAACACGTTGCTCGTGGCCTTGCCGCCGCGCAGGTACGTGTCTTCGGCGGAGCCGTAGCTGAAGTGCGAGGTGCGGGCCGTGCCGTAGAATGCGGCCGTGCCGTCGAAGGCCGTGCCCCGGCGCACCTCCAGGGTGGCGTTGGGGTTGGCGGTGCCCAGGCCCACGTAGCCGTTGGCCCGTACGGCCAGCAGGCTGGCCCCGGCGCTGCCGGCCAGGCCCTGGCTCACGTCGAGGGCCAGGGCGGCGGCGTTGGCCCCGGCCACCTTCACGGCCAGGCCGTTCTGGCCCGCGCCGGGGTTGGCGTTGAAGACGGCGGCGGTGTAGCCCACCAGGTTGCTGCTCCACGTCAGCGACTTGCTGCTTACGCCGTAGCCGTCGGCCCCCACCACGTTGGTGGCGGTGTTGGCCAGCAGCGAAAACGGAGCGTTGGTGCCCACGCCCAGCCGGCCCGCGCCGGTGAGGCGGGCCAGCTCGGTGCCGTCGCCGTTTTTGCCGGCGGCGTAAAATACGTGGTTGTCGGACGTGCTGCCGACGTGGTAATTGAGCTGCCCGCCGCTCACGCCAAACCCGTAGTGGTCGGTGGCGCTGCCGTTGTCGAAGAGCGTGATTTTGGGTTCCACGGCGCTGGGCGAGAGGCTGAGCCGGGTGAGGGGCGCGGCCGTGGCCGGCCCGATGCCCACGAAGCCGGTGTAGCCGGGGATGCTGTTGCTGCTGCGGTCGAAGCGAAAATCTTTGGCCCGGAGCTGCAGCAGGTCGTCGCCGCCGGTTTCGCCGATGGTCACGAAGTTTTGGTCGCCGAACTTGAGGCGCTGGTCGTCGGCGGTAGTCACCCAGGCACCGTCGCCGAGCTTGATATTGCCGCTGGCTACGTGCAGGCGTTCCTGGGCGGCGGCGCTGCCCGTGCCGATGGCCACGTTGCCACCGCCCACGTCGTTGAGGCGCACGTCAGCCCCTATCTTGCCGCCCCGGATAATCGTTATCTCGGTGTTGTCGCAGTTGAAGCACGAGAACACGTCGGTGCCGTGGAAGATGGCCGTGCCGAGCGGGCCGCTGCCGCGGGCCACCTCCAGCGTACCCTGGGTGGCCGCCCCGCCAATGCCCACGCTGCCGGTGCTGCCCACGCTCAGGCCGGCGGTGCCGGGGGCCCCGGCCGTGCCGCCCACCAATAGCTTGTTGGTCAGGTTCAGGTTTTGGGTAGCGGTGTGGTTGCCCAGGTTGTCGGCCGCGCCGGTGGGGTTCACCAGCACCCAGCCGCCCGTGCCGGCGTAGTACCAGAAGCCGGTTTGCGCCCCGCCGCTGGCCGTGCCGTCGGTCTGGTACACCATCAGGCCCTGCGGCGGGCTGCTGATGTTGCCGCGTTGCGTGGCCGTGAGGCGCGGGATGAGCAGGCCCTGAGTGGTGGAAGTGAGGTCGAGCACCGCCTTGGCATTGGGCGTGGGCGTACCGATGCCCACGCTTTGGGCGCGGCCGGCGCGGGCCAGCAGCAGCAGGGCAAAAAGGAGGAGGAAGGCGAAGACGTTTTTCATAGAAGCCAGGGCTAAGGGGCAGCAACGCAGCTGCCGTTTCCCAAAGCTCCGACGACTCGTGCGGCCTTCCTAGCGCGGGCCGCCGGTAGTTGGCGAGCGGCGGCCACCGATGGGCGAACGACGATTTGCCGACCCTGGCGGGGCCTACTTCAGCGCGTCGCGCATCAGCTTGTCCATGTCCACGTCGCCGTCTTTTTTCTGGCCGATTTCCTTCACGCCCCCGTCGAGGGCCAGCTTGAAGAAGCCTTCGGTGAGGTGCAGGACGCGGTTTTTGTCGTGGTCGTCCACCACATCGGCCGTGAAGCTGCCCTTGACGATGCCGTTTTCCAGGCTCTTTACTGTCAGGGTCTGGCCCCCGGCCACCGTGAAATGCACTTCGTCGAGGCCCGCGCCGGCGGGTTTGGCGAAGGCCGTGTGGCCGTCGAGCGTGAAGCCGTCGGGGCTGCGGTAGGTGCCCACGCGCTTTTTGGCCAGGTTGAAAAGAATGAGGTGCAGCTCGCTGATTTTGGTGTCGCCGTTGAGCGGCACCTGGTCGGCGCTGCTGGCGAAATCGGTGCGGCTGGCCAGGTTGAGCGGGTTGGAGATGTTGGACGTGTGGCCCTCGACGTAGTAAGCCAGGTAAGGCTGGCCGTCGATTTTGCAGGAAACATATTGCCCGTAGCTTTCCGGGTCGGCGGTGGCGGCCGGGGCGGCAGGTTCGGGCGCGGCGGCGGCCGAGGTTTCAGCGGCCGGGGTTTCGGTGGCGGCCGGGGCCGAGGCAGAATGGTCGCCGCAGCCGGACAGGACGAGGCCGAAGAGCACCGGGAAGACGTATTTTTTCATGGGAAGCAGTGGGGAAATGACCAGCAAAACCGCAACAGCGCGGCGCACGGGTCAAATATCCTCCGCAGCTCCTCCCCTTCCTACCCGTTATTGGTGAACGGCGGCGGGGAATGGTCGAACGGCGGGTTTCTGGTTTCTTGTTCAAGGCTTCGCCAGGAGTTTCTGGATAAACAAGGAAGTTGTTTAGAAAGTCAAAAACCCGGCGCTGGCGCGCGTTTTTAACGCGCTGCCCCCTGGCTTCGCGTCTCCGACGCGCGGCTTGAACGAGTGGGGCCGGCCTTTGCGCGCGCCT
>JANYFQ010000577.1 GCA_025362615.1 Hymenobacter sp.
TGCGCGATGAGGACAACATTTCTTCCCAAATTCTCAGCAAATTCAGCGTGAACTACGAATCTGCCCGCGACTCGCTCGACTACCACGGCAACGCCCCGTTGCCCCCCACGTCCAAGAAAAAATCGCCCGATACCGACGATGACAACGACGACCGCCTTTTTGGCGGCGGGCAGGGCCGTAGTGGCCAAAGCCCGAGCGGGGCCGCCCGCAAGACGGGCAGCACCGAAAAATCGCGCACCCTGGTGCTCGACAACTTTGGCCGCGACCTCACCAAAATGGCCGAGGACGACAAGCTCGACCCCATCGTGGGCCGCGAAAAAGAGATTGAGCGCGTGGCCCAGATTCTGAGCCGCCGCAAGAAAAACAACCCCATCCTCATCGGCGAGCCCGGCGTGGGAAAAACGGCCATCGCCGAAGGCTTGGCGTTGCGCATCATCCAGAAAAAGGTGAGCCGCGTGCTGTTCAACAAGCGCGTGGTTACGCTCGATTTGGCTTCGTTGGTGGCCGGCACCAAGTACCGGGGCCAGTTCGAGGAGCGCATGAAGGCCGTGATGAACGAGCTGGAGAAGTCGCCCGACGTTATTCTCTTCATTGACGAGCTGCACACCATTGTGGGCGCCGGCGGTGCTTCGGGCTCGCTCGACGCCAGCAACATGTTCAAGCCGGCCCTGGCGCGGGGCGAAATTCAATGCATTGGCGCTACTACGTTGGACGAGTACCGCCAGTACATCGAGAAGGACGGGGCCCTGGCCCGGCGCTTTCAGATGGTGATGGTGGACCCCACCACGCCCGAGGAAACGATTGAAATCCTGCACAACATCAAGGACAAGTACCAGGACCACCACCACGTCGTGTACACCGACAAGGCCATCGAGCAGTGCGTGATGCTGTCGGACCGCTACATGAGCGACCGGTTTTTGCCCGACAAAGCCATTGACATCCTGGACGAGGCCGGTGCCCGCGTCCACATCAACAACATCGTGGTGCCCGAAGACATCTTGAAGCTCGAGGAGAGCATCGAGAACATCAAGGGCGAGAAAAACCGCGTCGTGAAGTCGCAGAAGTACGAGGAAGCCGCCAAGCTCCGCGATACCGAGAAGAAGCTGCTCGACCAACTCGAAACCGCCAAGAAAGGCTGGGAAGAGGAAACTAAGAAGAAGCGCTACACCGTCAAGGAAGAAAACGTGGCCGAGGTCATTGCCATGATGACGGGCATTCCGGTGAGCCGCGTGGCCCAGAACGAAAGCCAGAAGCTCCTCAACATGAACGAGGAGCTGCAAGGCAAGGTAATTGGTCAGGACAAGGCCATCAAGCAGTTGGTGAAAGCCATTCAGCGCACCCGCGTGGGCCTGAAAGACCCCAAGAAGCCCATCGGCTCGTTTGTGTTCCTCGGCCCTACGGGCGTGGGCAAAACGGAGCTGGCCAAGGTGCTGGCCTCCTACTTGTTCGATAAGGAGGACGCGCTGGTGCGCGTCGATATGTCGGAGTACATGGAGAAATTCTCCGTATCGCGGCTTGTGGGGGCACCTCCGGGCTACGTGGGCTACGAAGAAGGCGGGCAGCTGACGGAAAAAATCCGCCGCAAGCCGTACTCGGTTATCCTGCTCGATGAGATTGAGAAGGCCCACCCCGACGTGTACAACCTGCTGCTGCAAGTGCTGGACGATGGTATTCTGACCGACGGCCTGGGCCGCAAGGTGGACTTCCGCAACACCATCATCATTATGACCTCCAACATCGGGGCGCGTGATTTGTCGGACTTCGGCGCGGGCATCGGTTTCGGCACCAAAGCCCGGAGCGACAACCAGGACGAGGCCACCAAAACGACCATCACCAACGCGCTGAAAAAGACGTTCTCGCCCGAGTTCCTCAACCGCTTGGACGACGTTATCGTCTTCAACTCGCTGGACAAAAAGGACATTCACAAAATCATCGAAATCAGCCTGCGCAAGCTCTTCGTGCGGGTGAAGGCCCTGG
This sequence comes from Hymenobacter sp., assembly GCA_025362615.1. Taxonomy (GTDB): domain Bacteria; phylum Bacteroidota; class Bacteroidia; order Cytophagales; family Hymenobacteraceae; genus Hymenobacter. Next base: position 1,978 of record JANYFQ010000577.1, read on the forward strand.
GCTACGCGGTGGAGCTGACGGACAAGGCCAAGGACTTCGTGGCCGAAAAAGGCTACGACCCCAAATACGGTGCCCGTCCCCTCAACCGCGCCATCCAGAAGTACATCGAAGACCCGATTGCCGAGGAAATCCTCAAAGCCCAGGTAGCCAACGGCGACATCATCACCGCTGATTATGAGGACGGAAAGGAAGAATTGACTTTCTCCGTCGGCAAAAGCGACGAGGCATCTACCCTGGCCAGCGACGAGCGCCCCGCCGAAGCCCCCGAAGCACCGGACGCGGAAAATAAATAAGCTGCGGCAAGTGCTTTTGCTTAACGCGAACAAAAAACCAGCCCCGCAACGGGCTGGTTTTTTTGTAGCTTTACCGTACAGTTACAATCACTGCTATGTCTGCCCAGTCCGTTCACCAAAACTTTGGCCCCCAGTCCACGCCGGGCAGCCCCATGTCGCTGGTTTATTCCGAGGCCGAGTATTTGGCCTTTGACGAAAAGGCCGAAGGGCGCTGGGAATTTATGGACGGGCGTATAGTACCGGTGGGCGCGCCTGAGTTGGCCAACCAGCTCGACTCCGCGTTTCGCGCCGGTGCCACGCCCAACCACTACCGCCTCAGCCGCACGTTGAGTGGGCTTTTTTACACTCGTTTGCGCAAAGGCTGTGAGGCTTACACCTCCGATGCCCGCACCTATACAACTATTTCAAAAACGTACAGCTATCCCGATTTAGTGGCGGTTTGTGGGCAGGCTGCCTACCACGACCCCGATGCTGCCATACCGTCGCTGACCAACCCCGTTTTAATTGTGGAGATTATATCCGATGCGACAGGCGAATATGACCGTACCGGAAGGTTTATGCGCTATCGCAGCATCGAAAGCTTGAAACAGTACTTATTGGTTGACTCACGACGAATGCAGGTTGACTTGTTCACCCGCCTGCCCAACCAAACCAGGAGCTTCTGGCCCGGCACACAACCCGAACACGTTGTTGACCTGCACAGCGTTGGTTGCCAGGTTACGCTGGAGGAAATCTACGCCAACGTCCGCATTCCATAACCAGCAGAGTCCAGAAAAAGGCGTTATAGCCCGCCCCCGTCTGCTTACCTTTGGCAATTCAATTCCCCACCCGGTTTCCCTCGCCCAACACCCTGCTTAATGGCCGACCCTCACGCCACCGCTACTGTCTCTAAAACTGACTTACTGGCCCGTAAAAACGAAGAAGCCTTGCTCGGCGGCGGGCAGGTCCGCATC
>JANYFQ010000625.1 GCA_025362615.1 Hymenobacter sp.
GGCCGTTGCGTGTGGCGCGGCCAGGCCGCCACCGCCGCCACCCCGCTCCCCCTCGCCGGCCTCGCCCCCGGCCTCTACGCCCTGCACCTGGCCACGCCCACCGGCCCCGTCGTGCGCCGCCTCGTGGTGGAGTAATTAGAACACGCGCTAAAATAAAAATCCCCGGCCCTCAAAGCGAGGACCGGGGATTTTTGCTGTGCTTCTTTAATTTTCATTTAAAACCGCGCCCGAGGTTCAATTCCACGCCGCCCATACCCGCCAACACCTCGACAAAGCCATTGTCGCCTTCATCGAAGTATGCCAAGAACTCGAGACGCTGAAGGAGCCAGGTGCTACGCCCGCTAGGAAAGTGGTGACGAATACATCGTGAACGACCAGCCCAAACTGACCTACACCTTCTTAATATTTCTCTTGGCTTGACGGCGAGCTGTTTCAGTAGCCACACATTGGCTAATTAAAGCTACACTTTTGTTGTATTGCTTTTTTATAGCCGCAGACCCAGTTATTGAATATGCTCTACCCGCGTAAGTGATGAAATTGCGTCCGCCAATTGAACTGTACTTTTCGTACAAGGCTCGCTTCAGAATTTTGCCATTTCCTGGCGCAATTCTGCCATCGCTGTACGCCCGTCTTCCGAAAGCCATTCCTCCAGCTTGTCGCACATTTCGACGCAACCGATGATGATACCGAGCTAGGCTTGCGGACCGCAAGCGTATTTCGCGCCCATCAAATTCCAGCCCTAAGTACTGCAAAGAGTCTGCTTTACCGTGTTCATCCAGACAGTCGAGTTCACCAAGAGAATTGGCGTTGGTCTTGACGTCAAAGTAGCGTATTTCCGTCTTGTCGTCATTGAGACATAATCCTAGCGCTACCATTGCTTCCCGCATTGCCAGGAATGCTTCCGGCTCATCTGCGGTTGGGACTATTAATAGCAAATCGTCACAGTACCGACGATAATACCCCCCATACATCTTAGCGAATTCGGCCAATATCTTGTCGGCCTCAAACATATAAAGGTTCGACAGCACTGCGCTAAGAGGTGCGCCTTGTGGGATTCCCTTCTCCTTATTTGTTTCAATTAGAGGTACTATCCGCTTTCGAAAATCGGCAGGATGACTTAAACGCCCGGCTCTTCTTCTTTCCTCGAATTCCTCTTCTCCCAGCGTCCGTTTTAATGCATCAAGTTTTATAAATCGAAACTTTGTCATGGATTTATAAATCGTGAAATGGTCGGCTGGCAGACGTGCTTCTCCCAATAGTCTACACCATGACCGCCGCACAATTTCATGGTCAAGGGTATCAAAAAAGCTTTTAACATCAAAGGCCAACGCAACACATTTCTTCTGCTCTCGCACAAAGTCAAAAGCTTCTTTAGCAAAGTGAATATTACACTTCTGCCCCACGGACCTGTACGCAATTATGCAGTCATCTAATCCTGCTGTCTGGATTTGCTGCTCCAATAGCAAATGAAGTTTGAAAGCATACCAAGCGTAAATTAGCGCATCTTGATGTGCTGCATAACATATGGGGCGAGTGGGCTTGACTTGAAGTTTAGTACGAAGGGCACGAATTTCTCCCTTAGCGTTTTGGATGGAAATCTTGCCGAAGTGCTTCTTTATTATCTCGTGTTTTATAAAAGGGTAGAAGGAATGGCTGCGTACATAGGTTGGGTCAAGCAACCTCTTTTGCCAAGGTTCTATTTTAGCAAGTGTTAGCCGAGTGTCAAAATGAAAATAGCGCTTCCAGTAGCTGGAAGCGCTATTTAATGCACCTGACGAATCAATATCACTAGTGACACGCTCCAGCCATTGGTCAAACAGAAGCGTGTCAGACATCACAGCAGTTTTAATTTGACTGGCAAATGAGGATTATGGCCTTACCTGTCGCATCGGTGTAAAACCGATGAATCACTTGCACAACTCAACCTACGAGCGAAACAACAAACTGCTTCTTCACTTTTCAGCATTTGGTCTTGACGACCTGCCACATTTATAACTTTTATTAACCGCGTTAAGCTTGGCAATGACAATGACTACTTTCTTCTCCGACCCCTCTGTGGGTGCGTTTCTGAACTTCACCACGTCCGTACTGGACTGCGCTGTGCCTTTGGTGCGTGAAAGGCTCAGGGCAAGCCCGCGAACTTTACTGGTTTCCGCACAGCCCTATTTCATACTGTGGTCTTACAAAAGTAACCAGAATTTTGGATTGGCACAATTATCTTGTGAGAGTCAGTTAAATTTTCACTGAGCATATCAATAGAGGGGCGTTAAACCAATCGTCACTTTACGCGACCCCCATCACCCCATCCACCCGCTTCTTCACCCCGGCCTCCACCACCACCGCTTCCTCGCGCCCCACGTACCCGGCCCCGCCGAACACCAGCGTATAGCTGCCCGCTGTCACGGCCAGGGCGTAGCGCCCGTCGGCGTCGGCCACGGCCGTCACCGGCTCTTTGGCCCCGCGCACCGTCACCGTCACATCGGCCGCCGGGCGGCCGTCGGCCAGCGAGAGCAGGCCGCGCACCCCGGCCTGCCCCGTGCCGCGCACCAGGCCCAGCAGGTACTGCACCTCGAAGAGCCGCGCCGCGTCAGGCTGCCGCCGCAACAGGCGCTGCGCGTCGCGGCCCAGGCCGGCAAACGTGTCGAGGCACGCCAGCAGGGCTGCCTCGCGCACCGGCGTGCCCTGCGCGGCGCTCATCGTCTCGCGCTGAAACTGCCCGATGAGGTCCGTCGTCTCCTTGGCCTCGGCCGCCAGCAGGGCCTCGAAGGCGGCCGTCATGCCGCCGCCGGTGCGCAACTCGGCCCCGTGGTCGCGCACGAAGCCCGTGGCCGCGCCCACCAGGTTGCCCAGCGCCGACCAGTCGTTGCCGGCCGCCGCCGCGTAGTGGCGGTGCCCGGCCGCCTCGCGCATGGCCTTGTAGCTGCTGGCCTCGGCAAAGGCATCCTCGAGGTAGCCGTCGAGCTGCTGCCACACGTCCAGAAACTCCTGCCGTTGGTCCAGCAGCCGGCCCCGCGTCATTTCCGGGGCGGCCCCACGGGCTTGGTCGTCGGGCAGGGCCAGGGCCTGGTCGAGCGCCGTTAGCGCGGCGGTGCCGGTTTGGGCCGTGTACTTGGCCTTGTAGGCGGCGAATTTGGGCAGTTGGGCCGCGTAGTTGGCCCAGCCCAGTTGCAGCAGTTGGCGCAGGTCGCCCTGGCTCATCGGTAAACGGTTCATATCGGCGGATTTTTTAGGAACTAAAAAAGCTCGGCTCAAATGTACAAGCAGAACCACGCAATTAGACTACGGTCTTGCAGCCTTCTTCAAAAATTTATAAAACGACCCTGCTGCCGCCGCCCATTCCGCCATCGGCTCCACCACCGCACCGCCTGCCCGCCCCTCACGGCTTGCCGCCGCCGCCCCTGCACCACCCAGCCACTCAAAGCCCCTACCTGTACCTCCTTTGACAGTTTTTGATAGGTCTTTTGCGCCGCCCGGCCGCTACTTTTCCGTCCCTAAACGCTCTTTCTTGTCCCCTAAACGCCCCGCACCGGCTCCTAAACACTCCTTTTTTGCATCTAAACGGACCCCGGAAGGTGCTAAATGCCCCGGCCCCTCACCCGGCCGCCGCCACCACGGGCGCGTGCAGCCATTCTTCGAGCCGTGTTTTCAGTTCGGCCGCGCCCAGGCCCCGGTACACCACGCCGTGCTGCACGAGGCTCATGGCCCCGGTTTCTTCGCTCACCACCAGCACCACGGCATCGGTGAGTTCGGTGAGGCCGATGGCGGCGCGGTGGCGCAGGCCGAGGGCGGCGGGCACGTCGGGGTTTTCGCTCACCGGCAGGATGCAGCGGGCGGCTTGCAGACGGCCGCTGGCCACCACCACGGCACCGTCGTGCAGGGGTGAGGTTTTGTTGAAGATGGCCAGCAGCAGGCGCTTGCTCACGTCGGCGTGCAGCAGGTCGCCGGTTTCGGCGTAGGCCGTCAGGTCCGAGGCCTGGGTGAAGCAAATCAGGGCACCCGTCCGTTTGCCGGCCAGGCTTTTGGCGGCTTCCACAAACGGCCCCACGTTCAGGGCCGGGGCCTGCGGCTGCCGGCCCCAGCGCCAGGCCCGCAGCCGCTCCCAGGCCGCCGCCTTGCCAATAGTCAGCAAAAACCGCCGGATTTCCTGCTGAAACAAGACAATGCTCGCCAGCACCCCCACGCTCATTACCTGCCCCAGCATCTTGGTCAGCAGCTCCATGCCCGTGGCCTTCACTACCAGGTAGAGCACGTAAAACGACACCAGCCCCAGCGCCACGTTCAGCGCCACCGTGCCCCGCAGCAGCTTGTAAAGCTGGTAGAGCAGCACCGTGACGAGCGCCACATCGGCGGCATCAATCCAGCCAAAGCGCAAAAAATCAATCGGGAACGGGCCGGACATTCTTTGTCAATGAGTGAATGAGTGAATGAGTGAATGAGGCATGAGCGGGCTGTGCTGCAAATAACGCCCGGCGGCGGCAATGGCCGGGGTGGTCGGACGAATTCCCCGAAGGGG
>JANYFQ010000646.1 GCA_025362615.1 Hymenobacter sp.
CCATGCCGCCGCGCAGCATATAGGTCATCAGCCAGGCGGTTTCGGGGCTGATGGCGCGGTGCTGCACCGGGTCGAACTGGGCCAGCACGTTGCCGTGCCGGTCTTCGATGCGCGTGACGAGGCGCGGCTCGGAACGGAAACCGGTGTTGAGAAACGTGGCGTAGGCATTCACCATTTCGTACACGTTCACGTCGCCCCCCGAGCCGAGGCCGATGCTGGGCACGGCCAGCAAGGGGCTGGCAATGCCGACTTTGTGCGCGTACTTGGCCACATTTGCCCAACCTACTTTTTCGGTAAGCTGGGCCGTGACGGAGTTTACCGAGCGGGCCATGGCGTGGCGCAGCGTCATGTTGATGCCGGTGTACTCGCGGGTTACGTTGTCGGGTTGCCACTGCATGGGCTGGCCGTTTTCGACGTAGTTGATGGTCACGCGCTGGTCGCGGATGCGGTCGCAAGGCGTGTAGCCGTTGTCGAGGGCCGTCAGATAGACGAAGGGTTTGAAGGTAGAGCCGGCCTGCCGCCGGCCCTGCCGCACGTGGTCGTACTGAAAAAATCGGTAGTCCAGCCCGCCCACCCAGGCCTTGATGTGGCCGGTGTAGGGGTCCATCGTCATCATGCCGGCCTGCAAAAATTTCTTGTAATAGGCCAGCGAATCGAGCGGCGACATGACGAGCGTGGTGTCGCCGTCGTCGTGCTTCCAGGTAAATACCTTCATCGGCCGCCGGGCGTTGAGGGCCGAATCGAGGCGCTGCGGATTGTTGGGAAACCGGGCGGCCAGCGACTTATACGCCTCGGTGCGCCGCATCTGGGTGGCGATAAAGTCGGGGATTTCGTGGCCGTCCTCGTCCACCCAGGGGTTGGAGTTGCGGTCGCGCCAGAAATTATCGAAGCTGCGTTGCAGCACCTTCATGCGTTCGTGCAGCGCGGCTTCGGCGTGGCCCTGCATCCGCGAATCGATGGTGGAGTAGATGCGGAGGCCGTCGCGGTACATATCGTGGCCGGTGCTGTCGCACCATTTGTTCACGAACGCCGACACCGCGCCCCGGAAGTAGGTAGCCGGCCCGTCGATGTGTTTTTCTACTTGATAATCAAGCACCACCGGCGTGGCTTGCAGCGCCGTGGCCTGGGCGGCCGGCAGCACCCCGGCCTGCCCCATGCGCTCGAGCACCACGTTGCGGCGGCGGCGGGCAGCGGCCGGGTGGAAGCGCGGGTTGAAGGCCGTGGGGTTGTTGAGCAGGCCCACGAGCATGGCCGCCTGCTCGGGTTTGAGGCGGTCGGGCGAGGTCGAAAAGAAGGTTTTGGCCGCCACTTTGATGCCGTAGGCGTTCGAGCCGTACTCGACGGTATTGAGGTACATCCGCAGAATTTCCTCCTTCGTGTAGCGGCGCTCCAGCTCCACGGCCGTGAGCCATTCCTTGGTTTTGGCCACCACGGTGCCCACGCCGGGCAGGCGGCCCAGAGCGCCCCGGCTCTCGCCGCGCCGGGTTTTGTAGAGGTTTTTGGCGAGCTGCTGGGTGATGGTGGAGCCGCCGCGCTTGTCGCCACGCAGGCCGTAATACACCGTGGCCAGCAACGACGGCGCATCAATGCCGGAGTGCTCGTAGTAGCGCAGGTCTTCGGTGGCTATCAAGGCTTTAATGAGCCAGGGCGACATCTGGGAGAGCGGCACCGGGGCGCGGTTTTCGCGGAAATACTTGCCCATCAGCACCCCGTCGGAGGTGTACAGCTCCGAGGCCATTTCCACCTTCGGGTCTTCCAGGTCGCTGAGGCTGGGCGACTTACCGAACAAGAACAGCACATTGCTGCGTACCAGCGCGGGGTAGGCCAGGAAAAACAGCGTCAGCAGCCCAAACCCCACCCACCCCCAGCGCACCAGTCGGCGCGGCCAGCGGCGCGGCGGCAGGCCGGGCGGGCGGTTAGGAGGCAGATTTGCGGGGGCAGAAAAGGGCGGGCGGGCGTCGGTCATGCTACGGGCAGCGGGTAAAAAACGGGGCGATGGCCCCGTCGGGCAGCACGGCAAATATACCAGCCCCCGGCCCCCACCCACCGGCCCGCAAGGTTGTCAGGCCGACTTTCGCAACCTTTTACCGCGCTTGCGCCGAAACCGCCAGCCGATTTCGCCCAGCGCCAGCGCTATCAGCCCCAGCCCCACAAAATAGCTCCAATGCAGCAGCCGCACTTGCCCGCGGGTGGGGTCGTCGAGTTCCTGAAACAACACCCAGCCCCACAGCTCGTCCAACAGCGTGAACGCCCACACGGCCGCCGCGTAGCGCCACCGCACCCGCCCGCGCCACATCTGCCAGTGCAGCAGGTACAGCACCAACCCTGGCAGCGCCGAAACCAGAATAATGGGCTCTTCCCGCACCAGCGGTACCCCCAAAAACAGCAGGGTCACGGTTTCCTTCAGTACCTGGGCGGCGGCCAGCCCCCGGCCAAGCTTTGAGAGCTTGGCCGGAACTGGCAACGGATGAATGCTGGACATGAGTTGGTTGCGTACAGTAGGGCCAATCAATCAGTATAAAATAAGTTTATAAAAAGTACAAATAAGTTTAGTTTCAGCACAACCCGCATGATAACACAAACACTTTGTTATCAGAAAATTATAGCGCAAGAATGCTGGGGTTTGCGCTTCAAAGTTAGTAGCGCCTGTTCGTCATGCGCGTGACTTGGCAAATGCGGGTCAGCGCCACCAGCAGCACCCCTTTCAACGAGTCGAGCAGCAGATTGTCGGCTTTACCGAAGGCCAGGTAAATGCCGATGCCAATACCTATCCACCAGAAGCCCAGCAAGTAGCAAAGGGTTGCGAAGTAAAGCCGCCGTTGCCACACTTGTACCAGCGCCGCGCCCGCCACCAGCGTCACAAAAAGCAGCAGCCAACCCAGCACATAGGCCACAAAAGCGGTATCGGACGTGTAGCGCACCCCAAATTGCTGCATCAAAAAAGCGGGTGCCGCTAACGCGGCCCCGGCTAAAACCAACTCAACAAGTGCCGCCAACCCCAGCAGCAACAGCAGCGATATTCGGGCCATGCGTCCCTGAAATCTGGTGAATAGAAAGAATTCCTGCCTAAAGCTAGGTAATAATCGGGAAACAAGCACTTAAAGCCTATTCAAGTAGGGCGGCCGGGGCGGTGCGGGCAGCTTTTTTCGCTCCAACTCTTGCTTTGTATGCAAGAGGCTGAATGGCAAGGAAAACTCCCGTTCGAGCAAACAAACGAGGCTCTGGGAGCCAGGGCGCACGGTATGAAACTTCGGCTTTGAGGTAATTTTCCCATGCCTGGCGGTCGTGCTTCTGTCGGCAAATAGCGCAGCCAGACGCTCGTCGGCACGAGGGATACGACCAAGCGGCAACTCATCGCACGAGCGACCCGGCTTGGCAGCTTATAGGTGAATATTGCTACCAAATGAGCACTTTTACGTACTCACTGTGTTCTTATTACGCATCTTTACGGATGCGATATACGGGAAATACGTAATTTGCCAACAAGTTTTTGGCCTGACGACCAGCAATACAAATTTTGGCAAAATGTTTTAGGCGAAAGCGTTTTTTATTTTGCGGTGCATTTTTTCGCACTACATTTGGGCCAGAATTAACTTTAGTAACAAGTCAAATCATGAGCGTAACGGATTGGGCTTGATTCCTCAAACAGCAACTTCAGCGAACTTGATTTCGAATTGAAATAATTCTGAAAACAGCGCCTAACTAATGTTTTTGGCCGCTATCAGCCCTCCCTTACTTATCAACATCTGGGATGCTACACCGACACACTCCTCTTTTCTTCTG
>JANYFQ010000058.1 GCA_025362615.1 Hymenobacter sp.
ACCACCACGGCCCCCAACGGCTACGCCAACCCCGGCACCTGCGGCACGGCGGCCAACCCGCAGGATGTGTGGTTTCGCTTCGTGACGGCCGCCAGCGGCCCCGGTGCCAGCGCCGTGCGCCTGACCGTGGGCGGCACACCCGCCGGCACGGTGCGGGTGTTTGCCTCGGCCAACGGCGCGGCGGGACCCTTCACGGCCCTGGCCTGCGCGGCGGGCAGCGGCAACGACACCCAGGCCCCGGCCCTCAACGCAACCGGCCTCGCGGCCAGCACCACTTACTACGTGTCGGTGTCGGGCTTTGGGTCGAATGATGTGGAGGGCACGTTCACCATCTGCGCCACGGCCCCGGCCGCGCCGGCTTGCACGGCCCCCACCAACGTGGCGGCCAACAGCGTGACCGCGAACAGCGCCAGCATTGGCTTCACGGGCGGTAGCGGGGCCACGTCTTACACGGTGGCGTACACTGCCAGCGGCGGCACGGCCCAAACGGCCACGGGCAGCGCCTCGCCCATTGCCCTGACCGGCCTTGCGGCCAGCACCACATACTCCGTCACTGTCACGAGCAACTGCGGCGCGGTCCAAACGGCTACTTCGTCGGCCATTAGCTTCACTACCCAAACCCCCGCGCCCACCGACCTGACCGTGACCAGCGGCCAAACGGCCACCGCCAGCGGCCCGTACCGCAACATCACGGTGCAGGTTGGTGGTACGCTTGTGCTGAACGGCGCTACGTCGGCCACGGGCGCGGTGTCGGTGCTCGGTACGCTCGACACCAACTGCCAGGTGCTGGGCGGCGCAGGCAGCTTTACAGTAGGCGCGGGCGCTGAGTTGCGGATTTGCGCCGCCGATGGCATCAGCAGCAGCGGCGCTGCCGGGGCTGTGCAACTGGCCCCCCGCAGCTTTTCGTCGGAAGCCAATTACGTGTACAACGGCACCGTGACCCAGGCCACGGGCAGCGGCCTGCCCGCCACCGTACGCAGCCTGACGGTAAGCAATGCCGCCGACCTCACGCTCTCGCAGGCAGTGGCCGTGCGCCAGTTGGCCCGCTTGCAGCTCGGCGATTTGAACACCGGCGGCAACGGCTTCACGCTGCTCTCGGCAGCCGGCCAGGGCACGGCCGTGCTCGACAACGCCGGCGGCGTGGTGAACGGCACCGGCACCTTGCAGCGGGCCATCGACAACAACAACGCGGCCGGCATCGGCTACCGCCACTACGCGGCCCCGGTGCGCAACACCACCGTGGCCGACCTGGCCGCCCCCGGCTTCGCGCCCGTGCTCAATGGCAGCTACAACACCAGCCCCACGGCCAGCCGCATTGCGGGCTTCCCCACCGTATTTGGCTACGACCAAAGCCGCGTGGCCACGGCCACGTCCGATTACGTGGGCTTTGACAAGGGCTGGTTTTCGCCCACCGCCCTCACCGACGCGCTGCTGCCCAACCGGGGCTACACCGCCAACGTGGCCAACGGCGTATTGATTGATTTCGTGGGCACCTTCAACAACGGCCCCCAAACGCCCGGTGCCCTGGCCCGCGCCGCTGGCCCCGATGCCGGATGGCACCTGCTGGGCAACCCTTACCCCGCGCCCCTCGACTGGAGCACCGTCACCCCGGCCCAACGCCCCGGCCTGGACGCCGCCCTCTACGTCTTCCAAAGCACTGGCCAGTACACCGGCACCTACCGCACCTTCCTGCCCGGCGCGAGCAACCCGGCCGTCATCAGCCCGCTCGTGGCGGCCGGCCAGGGTTATTTTACCCGCGTCAGCACGGCTGGTACGCCCGGCACCGTGACCCTCACCAACGCCAACCGCGTCACTGAATTCGGTCCGCAGCCGGCCTTTGGGCGGGGCACTGCTGCTCCGGCCATGCTTCAGTTGCAAGTGGCCAGCGCCACCCAGGCCGACGATGCCTTTGTGTACTTCGCCGCCGGCAACACCGCCGGCTTCGCGCCCGCCCAGGATGCCGCCAAGCTCCTCAACCCTTCGGGCCTGAGCCTGGCCACCCTGGCCGGTGCCGAAATCGTGGCCATCAACGGCCTGCCGCCGTTGGCTACCACCGCCGAAACCCTGCTGCCGCTGCGCCTCGCAGTGCCCGCCGCCGGCACCTACACCTTCCGGGTGCAGGCCCTGCCCGCGCTGCCCACCGGCACCCAGCTCTACCTGCGCGACACCCAGACGGGCACCCAAACCCTGCTCGTGGCTGGCAGCACCTACGCCGCCGACCTGGCAGCGGCGGGCAGCAGCACCGGCCGCTTCGTGCTGGTGTTCCGGCCCGTGGGCTTGGCCCTGGCCGCCGCCACGGGCCTGCAAGCCGCCCAAATCGGCCTCTACCCCAACCCGGCCCACGACCAGTTTACGGTGGTGCTGCCGCCCGTAGCGGGCCAAAGCGCCGTGCGGGCCACCCTGCTCAACGCCCTGGGCCAGGCCCTGCAAACCCGCACCATCGCCCTGAACGCCGCCGGGGCCACGGCCGAGTACCGCACCGCCGGCCTCGCCCCCGGCGTGTACCTGCTGCGCCTGGAGGCCGGTGGCCCCGCCCTGGTGCGCCGCGTGGTGGTGGAGTAAAAGCTAACCAACAGGCCCTGCGCAGCAACTGCGCAGGGCCCCTGGGAAAAGCGGCCGTTTGCAACACCGGGCCTCTAGACATCCGAAGTGCCTTACGCAAGTCCGCACAGCGCACCTCAGACATCCGAGGTGCCTTGCGCAACTCCGCACAGGGCACCTTAGACATCCGAAGTGCCTTGCGCAACTCCGCACAGAGCACCTTAGACATCCGAAGTGCCTTGTGCAACTCCGCACAGAGCACCTCAGACATCCGAGGTCAGGTTTTCAGTTTGAATATAGCGACTTCGGATGGCCCGAGGCCGGTCCTCAGATTGATAACTCCGTCGGGGCAGGTGCGGGCAGGCACCGGGCTTGCCGGATGGTTTCGCATAAAAATGCCCGTGCCACATGGCACGGGCATTTTGGCTTTCTGACTGTTGCGCCGGGGCGAGC
>JANYFQ010000686.1 GCA_025362615.1 Hymenobacter sp.
GCACCAGCATGGCCTGCCCCGGCACGGCCGGCGTGAGTGCCCAGCTCGTGGGGGCCTACCGCGCCCTTAATGGCGGGGCCGAAATGCCCGCCGCCCTGCTCAAGGCCGTGCTCCAGAACACGGCCGAAGACCTGGGCAACGCCGGGCCGGACTTCCGCTTCGGCTACGGCCGCATCAACGGCCTGCGGGCCGTGCGGGCCCTCGAAGGCCGCACCTACTTCCGCGACACCCTGGCCCAGGGCCAGAGCGTCAGCCTCACGGTGCCCTTCGTGGCCGGCAAGCGCCAGCTCCGGGTGCTGCTGCACTGGGCCGATTTGGCCGGGGCCGTGCAAGCCCGCCCCGCCCTCGTCAATAACCTCGACCTGACGGGCATCAGCCTGGCCCAGCCGTTTGCGCCCACCCTGCAACCCTGGGTGCTCGACCACCGCCCCACCGTGGCCCAGCTCAACGCCCCGGCCGTGCCGGGCCGCGACTCGCTCAACAACACCGAGCAGATTACCATCGAAAACCCCGCCTCGGCCGCCGGCTACACCTTCACCGTCAGCGGCCGGGCCGTGCCCCTGGGCCGGCAGGGCTTCTGGCTCACGTACAGCTACCTCGACAACGGCGTGGAGCTGACCTACCCGCTCGGCGGCGAGGGCCTGGTGCCCGGCGAAACCGAAGTAATTCGCTGGGATGCGCCCGACAACACCGTGCCCTTCGCCCTCGATTACTCCCTCGACGGCGGCACTACCTGGACGGTCATCAACGCCGCCGTGGCCGCCACCCGCCGCTACCTCGACTGGGCGGTGCCCGCCGCCGTGCCCTCGGGCCGGGTGCGCGTGCGCGTCCGGCGCGGGGCCGACAGCAGCACCTCGCCCGCCAACCTCACCCTGGCCCCGCTGCCCACCGCCCCGCGCCTCGACTACGTGTGCGCCAACGACCTGCGCCTGAGCTGGACGGCCGCCGCCGGGGCCACCGCCTACACCGTGTACCGGCTGGGCACGATGTACATGGACTCCGTCACGACCGTAACCGGCACCACCCAGGCCGTGCTGGCGCTGCCCGCCACCGGCAGCAACTGGTTTGCCGTGGCCAGCCGGGGCGCCAACGGCCTGCGCTCGCGCCGGACGCAGGCGTTTTTCCAGCCGGCCGGGCTACGGAACTGCCCCGGCGTGCCGGTGGCCAGCTTCGCGGCCACGCCCGGCACCACCTGCATCGGCGGCCTCGTGCAGCTCGGCGACAGCTCCCAGAACGTGCCCACGGCCTGGCTGTGGGCCATCAGCCCGGCGGCGGGCGTGAGTTTTGTGGGCGGCACCACGGCCGCCTCCCAAAACCCGCGCCTGAGCTTCGCCACCACCGGCACCTACACCGTGAGCCTGACCACCACCAACAGCTTCGGCACCACCACCACCACCCGGCCCCTCGTCGTGACCGACGGCGCGGCCCTGGCCTTCGGGCAGGATTTCCGGGGGCTGACCGCCGCCACCTTCCCGCCCGTGGGCTGGGCGCTGGCCGGCCCGCGCTCGCAGTACGCCTGGCAGCTAAGTGCCAACCCCGTCACCGCCCCCAACGGCAGTTTCCGCCGCCTGCCCGTGGCCCTCGACTTCGACAACAACCAGCGCAGCACCGAGTACTACCTCCTCACCCCGCCCCTCAACCTGGGCGGCAGCCTCCGCCCCGAAGCCCGCTTCTGGGTGGCCTACCAGCCCTACAACGGCACCGACAACGACGGCCTGCGCCTCGACATTTCCACCGACTGCGGCCAAACCTTCCAGCCCACCGGCTACGACAAAGCCGGCCTGGCCCTGGCCACCGTGCCCAGCTTCAACACCCAGCGTTTCGCCCCCACCGCCGCCGCCCAGTGGCGCCAGGAAACCGTGGACCTCGCGCCCTTCCTCGTGGCCGGTGCCCCCGCCGCCGCGCCGCGCACCGTGCTGCTGCGCTTCGCCAACATCAACCAGTACGGCAACAACCTCTACCTAGCCGACGTGGCCGTGGCCGAGCGCATCGTGACGGGCACGGCCAAAAACGCCCTGGCCGCCCCCGCCTTGCTGGCCCACCCCGTGCCCTTCGGCGCGGGCCTGACGGTCGAAATTGCCGCCGCCGCGCAAGCCGCCCCCGCCACCCTGGCCCTGCGCGATGCCCTGGGCCGCACCGTCCTCACCCGCCCCTTCACCCTGCGCCCCGCCGCCCAAACCGTGGTGCTCGATACCGAGAAGCTGGCCGCCGGCGTGTACCTGCTGCAACTCACCGCCGCCGACGGCGGCACCCGGCAGGTACGGGTGACAAAGTAGGTTTTTTAGCCCGTTGAGGCCGTTGAAAAGCCCCGCTCGGCAGTTGCCGTGCGGGGCTTTTTTGGGGTTGAATAAGCGTTGTGCTGCGTCCACTTTGGTATCATTCGCGCAAAGCTCGCGGAGTTCGCAAAGTGCTTGACTGGCTGTTTGCGCTTTGCGAACTCCGCGAGCTTTGCGCGAACTCAAAACAGCCCACCCCTGGGCATGGGCCGCTCAAAAGCCAGCAGCCAGCGCTTGCGGGCCAGGCCGCCGGCGTAGCCCGTGAGGCGGCCGTTGGCCCCAGGGGCGAGGGCAGGTAGGCCAAGGGCAAAATGGGCACGGGGGTTTGTTGTCTGTTCTTTCTTGTTGAGATGTTCTGCTATCTGTTCCGCAGTGGGCGCAGTGGTAAAAGCGCAGTGGGCGCAGTATCATCCAGCCACCGTGTGAGCAACAATTTAGCAATGAAACAATTCAGCAATTAAACCAGAAACAAGAAACCTCAAACCAACAGCGAAGCCTTGCGGCGCCTGGGGCGGCTGGCGTGGGCCACCAGCGCCTGGGCGGCTTGCAGGGCGGCCAGGCTCTCGGGGTGCAGGTGGCGGGTGAGGCCGGGGGCGGGGGCGGCCTCGTTGGCATCCCAGAGGCCGGAGTGGTGCCAGTGGTGCAGGTGGTCCCAGTCGGGGCGGTCGATGATGGGGTAGAGGCAGGTGCCGAGCAGGGGCAGGCCAGCGGCGCGCACGGCGGCGCACTCGCGGCCTATCATGTGCAGCCACAGGGGGCGGTCCTGGCCGGGGTGGCTGGTTTCGGTGAGGGCGAAGGGGCGGCCGTAGCGGCGGTAAGCGGCCCGCAGCAGCGCCCGCAGGGGCCGGAAGCGCGGGTCGGGGCGCTCGTCGTTCCAGCCCAGGGTTTGGTGGGGGTGCAGCTGCCACTGGTTGTCGTAGTAGTAGTTGAAGCCCACGATGTCGAGCAAATCGGGGTGGCCGCCGAGTTCGGGGCAGAGCCGGCCGCAGAGGATGTCGGTGGCCTGAAACTGGTTGTCGTGCGCCTGCCGGGCCTCGCGGCGGTGGGCGGCCCAGGGCCGGGGCGGCGGCACAATGCTGACGAGCGGCTCGGTGCTGAGAAAACGGATGCCGGGGTCGGCCTCGCGCAAGGCCCAACTGCCTTCGATGTAGGCCCGCATGAGGCCGTACTTCACGTCCCAGCCCTGCCCGTGGCAGTAGGGCGCGGTGCCCCGCACGTCGCCCCCGAGCCACGAAATGAAGCTCACCTCGTTGATGGGCGTGACGATGAGTACGCCCTCGGGCCGCTGGGCGCGGTAGAAGGCCACAAACGCCCGGCACAGCGCCGCAAAGCGCCGCGCAAACAGCGGGTGCAGCGGCGTGAGGTCGTCCGGGTATCCGAAGTGGCACAGGTCCCAGACCTGCTGCACGCCGTGGCGCTGCCCGGCGTCGAGCAGCGTTTGCACG
>JANYFQ010000714.1 GCA_025362615.1 Hymenobacter sp.
TTTTAACTCAGCATTAACTTGGACAAGCTTCTTCTCACATTGAGCAAGTTTAACCTCTGCCCGTTCCAATTTTGCTTTTAACTGACTTACTTCTTCTAAATTGTCGCTATCTCTAAATTCGCGCTCGAATTTGAACCGTAACCTGTCATCTGAGAGGGTTTCATAAGCAGACTGAATTTCCTTAAACCGCTCAGTAAAAAATTTGCTGCCTTGGTGCTTGTCAGGGTGGAAATGCTTGGCAAACTCTCGGTAAGTTTTACGAACCTGTTCAATGGGTGCGCCAAACGGCAAACCTAAAACCTGATACAAATTAACCATGTGTACGTTATGCCTTGACGGACAAATGTAACTCCGATTCGCCCACACCATAATCGTACTGACCCTATCCGGGCCTACGCTGACGATGCGGACGGGGACTTGCAGTTCCTTTTCCAGAAAGGCGAGGTAGGCTTGGAGGGGGCGGGGAAGGCGGCGGCTTCGGTGAGGGGGGTGTGCCAGCCGGGGGAACCTCACCCCCCGGCCCCCGAAAAATGCTTGGTCGCATTTCCTGCGGAGAGGGGGAGCCAGACGATTTTGTTTTTATCTTCTTTTACACTTCCAATCAATTGCTGGATTCCTGGGCGAAGTCGAAGCCGGGTGGGTCGTAGAGTTTCGCCTGGGTGCGCTGGAAGTGCTTGCGGTTGAGGGTGAAGATGGGGCACTTGGCGGCGAGGGCGGTGGCGGCGTTGATGTAGTCGGGAACGCCGATGTGCGGGAGGTGCTGGCCGAGGGAGAGGGCCTGGGCGGTGACGGCGGGGGTGTGGGGCAGGAGTGGGAAACCCTCAATGGCTTGCCAGCTTTGGCGATACACCCGTTCGCCAAACGATTTACGGTTTAGGCGCACCCATTCATAAAGTTCGAGGCGGGTGACGAAAGTGGTGTAAATGGTGCGCGTCCTTTGAATCTCCGCGTAGGCTGCGAGGAAGGCGGGTTTGCGGCCAATGATGCGCGATATCACGCCCGTATCAAGTAGGATTGTCGGTTTTACTTTCTTATCGGCCACAATTTGATTTTGTGCGCGGGAATGTGCTTGGTGGCTTCCAGAAGCTGGTCCATTGGGGACAAATGGCTGAGGTCTTCCAATGGTTCTTCGGTGGCTTTGGGCGCGGCTTTGCCGCGGACGGTGGTCCGTTTGGTAGCGGCGGGGGCGGCTTTGCGAAGAGGGGGATGCTGGGAGGGTGCCATAATGAGGTGCAAGTTAAGTAGATTTTCGTTGAACGAAGATGGGGTGGATAAGGTGCGGGTTGCTGAGGGCTGTGCGACGATTGGATTACTTGGCGTAGAGATGCTTCGGCTGCGCTCAGCATGACGGGCAACGAAGCGGGAGAGATGCTTCGGCTCCGCTGCGTCGCCGCTTGATGCGCGGAATGCTTAGCATGACGGGGTGAACTACCGGATGATGGTGCTGACCCTATCCGGGCCGACGCTGACGATGCGGACGGGGACTTGGAGCTCTTTTTCCAGGAAGGCGAGGTAGGCTTGGAGGGGGGCGGGGAAGGCGGCGGCTTCGGTGAGGGCGGTGAGGCGGGTGTGCCAGCCGGGGAGGGGATGGTATTCGGGGGTGACGAGGTGGAGCTGGCCGGGGTCGGGGAGGTGGGGGGTGCGGGTCCCGTCGGGGAGGCGGTAGTGGGTGCAGGCCTGGATGGTGGCGAAGTCGTCGAGGACGTCGGCTTTCATGAGGTGGAGTTCGGTGACGCCGTTGAGCATGATGGCGTAGCGGAGGGCGGGAAGGTCTATCCAGCCGGTGCGGCGGGGGCGGCCGGTGGTGGAGCCGAACTCGCGGCCGGCCTGGCGGATTTGTTCGCCGGTTTCGTCGTGTAATTCCGTGGGGAAGGGGCCGCTGCCGACGCGGGTGCAGTAGGCTTTGGTGATGCCGAAGACTTTTTGGATGTGTTGGGGGGCGATGCCGAGGCCGGTGCAGGCGCCGGCGGCGATGGTGCTGGAGGAGGTGACGTAGGGGTAGGTGCCGAAATCTATGTCGAGCAGGGAGCCTTGGGCACCTTCGGCGAGGATGCGCTTGCCTTGGCGGAGGAGGTCGTTGAGGAGGAATTCGGTGTCGGTGAGCTGGAGGGTGCGGAGGAAGTCGACGGCGGCGAAGAAGTCGGCTTCTTCGGCGGCGATGTTTAGCTCCTTATTATAATGGCTGGCGATGCTGGCGTGTTGGGCGACGACTTCCTGGTAACGCTCCTGGAAATCGGGGAGCAGGATGTGGGCGACGCGGAGGCCGGTGCGG
>JANYFQ010000019.1 GCA_025362615.1 Hymenobacter sp.
GGTTTTGCCCTCCTCTACGGCCTCATCGAAGGCTCGTTTTTGATTGCCAACATGGAGAAATTCCCGCACGGCGGTTGGGTGTCACTCGCCATTGGCGGCACGTTGATGGCCATTATGTACGTGTGGCTCAAGGCATATTACATCAAACGCCGCCTGACCGATTTTGTGCGGCTCGAACCCTACGTCGAGCAGCTCAAACTGCTGAGCGACGACGAAACCATTTCAAAGTACGCTACCCACCTGGTATTTCTCACCAGCGCCGAGCGCAGCACCGAGATTGAGCAGAAAATCATCTACTCCATCTTCCAAAAACGCCCCAAACGCGCTGATATCTACTGGTTTGTCCACGTCGATACCACCGACGAGCCGTACACGATGGAATACAAAGTAACGGAAGTGGCCAAGGACGACGTGTTTCGTATCAACTTCCGCCTCGGCTTCCGGGTGCAGCAGCGCATCAACCTGTATTTCAGAAAGGTAATTGAAGACCTGGTGCGGAACAAGGAGGTGGACATCACCTCCCGCTACGAGTCGTTGAACCAGCGGCACATCACCGGCGATTTCCGTTTTGTGGTGCTCGAAAAGTTTCTGTCGGTCGAAAACGATTTCCCGACCCAGGAAAAACTGGTGATGCAGGCCTACTTCTACATCAAACAGTTCATCGCCTCCGAAGACCAGTACTTCGGCCTCGATACCTCGTCGGTAAAAGTCGAAAAAGTGCCCCTCGTCATCGCCCCGGTCCGCGAAGTGGCCCTGACGCGGATTACGTAGCGGGGGGAGTGGGCCCAACCGGGTTTTCAGACCAACTAAAGCAGTTTCCAGGTCAGTGTACACTGACCTGGAAACTGCTCCAATCCGTCCCACAACAGGTACATTTGTACCACTAATCTGTACAAGTCATGCAAACTGTTTCTTACTCCGAAGCCCGCGCCACGTTGGCCACGCTGCTCGACCACGTAACCGACGACCAGGAGCCGGTCGTCATTGCGCGGCGCGGCAAGCCAGCCGTGGCGTTGGTGGCCCTCAGCGAGCTGGAGGGCTACCGCGAAACGGCCTACCTGTTGCGTTCGCCCGCTAACGCCGACCGGCTTCTGGCCGCTTTGGCCCGCGCTGGCCGCAACGAGGGCGAAGTGCTGACGGTAGCCGAACTCGAACAACGCACCGGCTCCCGTGGCGCGTAAGTCGCCCGCTAACGCTCCCGTTCCCCCGGCGCGTGCGGGATGGGAGGGCGTGTTCGACCCCGATTTTCTGGCAGACTTGCAGTTTTTCGTCGGCACAAACCCTCGTTTTGCCGGGCGGACGCTCGAACTGGTGCAGGCCGTGCTGCGCGGCCCGTTCGCGGGCATCGGCAAGCCCGAACCCTTGCGCGGCCGGGCCGCCGGGGCTTGGTCGCGGCGCGTCGATTCGGAACACCGCTTGGTGTACCAGGTGGCCGACCGGCGCGTGTTTTTTGTGCAGTGCCGCTACCACTACAGCAAGTAGAACGGTTGCAGGCTGGTGTACGAGCCAGCACCAGAACACCGCCCTAGTCGTTGCGGTCGGTGTCAGTTACGGTGATGACGTTGTTGCGGTCGATGGCCACCGTGTACTCGTGGCACTTGTTCACGTCCAGGGTCTTGGCGTAGTCGATGTTATTGACTTTGAGGGTGAACGTGGCCCGGCCAGCGGCGTAATTGGCGTAATCGGACGTTTGGCCGGGTTCGATGTTGTTGATGTTGACGGTGTTGCCGCCAGACGTTTGCACCTGCACGCTGGCCCGCTGGGTGCCGTTGTTGGCGATGCACGCGCGGGGGTCTTCGTCTTTGCATTTCTTGCAGCCGCTGGCGGCCAACGCCACAACCCCAGCGAACAAAACGGCAGCATACGGAACGGGAAGTTTCATAAAAAACTGATTTTAAGACGGCAGACCCAACTGGCTGCCGAGGATAAAGCTACGCAACGGCGGCGACTTGTGGGCCTCGGGCCAGAACTCGACGGCTTCGCGTTAATTTCCTAACCACTTGCTCCGCACGGCCAGTTGGGCCGCCGTGGCTGCTGGCAGCAGCGTAATCTGGTAGCGGCGGTCGGGAGTAGCCAACAGCTTGATGATGAGGTCGCGCAGCAGGCCATCGCGACGCACTTGCAGCTTTAAGTCGGTGCCAACGGGGCGGGCGGCCAACTGCTTGACAGCTTCTTCGGTGGCCGCTTGCCCGTCAATTTGCAGCACTTCGTCGTTCACGTTGAGGCCGCTTGCCCAGGCACTGCCGTCACGCTTGACGCTCGTTACCAGCAGCTTGCCGGCGCGGGTGCTGACGGCCGCGCCCAGGTCGCCTTTGTCGGTGGGCGGCGTGGCGGTCAAGCCGAGGCCGGCGTAGCCCAGGGCCGTGGCGTAATCGAGCGTCTGGGTGCCGTAAACGCACTTTTGGAAGAAATCATCGAAGCGCCGGCCGGCTACTTTGGCCACGGCATCCTGGTATTCGGCATCGGTAAAGCCGCGTTTCAGGACCAGGTAATATTGGTCGTAAAGCAGCCGGAATACGTCGTCGAGGTGCTTGCTGCCTTTGGTGGCTTCGATAATCATCAAGTCGAGCACTGCCCCGACGACTTCGCCCTTGTCGTAGTAGCTGATTTGGGAATTGGGCGAGTTTTCGTTGGCCCGATAGTACCGAATCCAGGCATCAAAACTGGCCTCCGACACCGGTTGCTGCCGGTTGCCGGGCGTGTTTTCGACCGCCGAAATCTGCCCGCCCAGGGTGTTGAGGTATTCTTCCTGGGTATGAAATCCGGCCCGTAGCGTCAGCAAATTGGACACGTATTCGGTCTGGCCTTCGCTCAGCCACAGCATCCGGGTGTAGTTCTCGCGGTCGTAGTCGAACGGCCCCAGCGCCACCGGCCGGATGCGCTTTACGTTCCAGAGGTGAAAATACTCGTGCGCCACCAGGCCCAGAAAGCTTTTGTAGCCGGCCTCGGTGCCGTAGGCCGTGCGGCTCACTTCGAGGGTGGTCGAGTAGAGGTGTTCCAGCCCGCCGCCGCCGCGCTCCAGGTTATGAACAATGAAAAGGTAGTGGTCGAGCGGGTTTTTGGCCACTACGCGGTGCGCCGCTTCGCACACTTTTTGCACATCGGCCAGCAGCCGAGGTTCGTCCACTTGGTAGGTGCCGTACATGGCCACTTGGTGCGGGGTGCCGTTGGCGGTGAAGGTGAGTATTTTGTGGTTGCCAATCTCAAAAGGCGAGTCGGCCAGCTCGTCGTAGCTGCCAGCGGCGTAGGTGAATTTCTGGCCCGCCACCGGCCGCAGCGCCGTGCTTACCTGCGTCCAGGCGGCCGGTAGCTGCACGGCCACGGTGCTGGCCAGGTCTTTGTTGAGCGCCGGGTACAAAAAGACGCTGCTGCCGTTGAGGTAGCCGTGGTCGGCGTCCACAAACGAGGTCCGTACGCTCAGCTCGAAGGCATAAACCCGGTAGCTGACCCGGAAATTGGCCTGCCTGGGGTGGCGGACGCGCCAGGTGTTTTTATTGATTTTTTCGACGGCCAGCGGTTGCCCGCTCGCCGTTTGTGCCTGCAGGCCCTCGATGTGCCGGGCGAATTCGCGCACCAGGTACGAGCCGGGGGCCCACACCGGCATTTTCACGTCGGTGTATTCCTGGCCAAAATTGCCCAGGTTCATCGTCACCTCAAAATAGTGGGTTTGGGGCGCGGGCATAGCCAGCGTGTAGCGCAGTGTTGGTTGAGGGGCTTTCGGCCTCGGTGCGGCCGAAACCGGCGCGGCCAGGCTCAACAGCAGCGCCAGCGCCGGCACCAACAACCGGCGGCACGGGGCCGGTAAAAATTCAGCAATCATCAGCAAAATGAGTAAGGGCGGGTAATGCCCGCAAAATAACGCCGCGTCTGCCTCCCGAACCCGTTTGACGGCCGCGCCGTTACGGGAGCCACCCGGCTCACGGGCCGTTAATCTTGTTGTTTTATGCGACTTATCGGACTTTCGTTGGGCATTGCGCTGCTGGTGCTGCTGGGCTTGTGGCTGCTGCCGCGCCCTGTGGCCTCGCCCCCTGCTTCGGCTCCGGTGCCGCCCCTGGCTTCGGCGTTGGTTTCACTTTCAGTCCCGGCCCCGGCGTCGGCCCCGGCTCCACCGCTGGCTTTGCCTCCGGCCTCGGCCGCCCAGCCAGTGGCGTACCGCTTGCGCCCCGCTCCGGCCCGCGCCGACAGCGTGGTGGCGTTCGCGCTACGACAGCTTGGCGCTCCGTACCGGTACGCTGGCGTTTCCCCAACGCTGGGCTTCGACTGCTCCGGCTTTTTGAACTACGTGTACGGGCACTTTGGCGTGGCCGTGCCTCACTCCAGCGCCCTGCTACTGGCAGCGGGCCAGCCGGTAGCGCGGGCGCAGGCCCGGCCCGGCGATGTGGTCGTATTCACGGGCACGGCGGCCGGTGCTACCACGGCCGGGCACGCGGGCATTGTGGTGACGGCGGGCCCCGGCGGGCTGCAATTCGTGCATTCCTCGTCGGCCCGCCGCGAGTCGGGTGTCAAAATCAGCCGGGTAGAGGGCACCGATTACGAGCGCCGATTTATGCAGATACGCCGGGTGCTGTAAATGTAATTTGGGGTTGGAGCGCAGCGACAAACGAACGATGCCCGGCCAGCCGCTGCCGTTCCATTACAGAACGATTCGGCCAACCGGGCATCTAATCCTTCAAATCTTACCGAGCGAAGGGGCTGGGGTACAGCCCCTGCATCTTTAACAGATAAGACCTGTTTCCAACGATGAACCGCCACTGTGGGCGGCTCCGCGAAGCTGTTTGTTAGGCACGTACGGCGGTGAAGCGTACGACGTTGGACAGGCTTGGCAGGATTTGGTTGGGACTACTAGACATTTGGTACCTCCTTTCTTTTGATTGAACAAAGCTTCGGTTCGCCGCCCAGCACATTAGGGCTCCTCCCCCGAAGATGTAGCACTCGCTACTGCGCCCTAAAGATACAACGGCCGCCGAAGGTTCACGCCAGAACCGAAAAAAGGCCCTCTTTCGACCACACACCGGCTTTTCGGGTTGATAATCAACTTTATTATTTTTGCATCAGGCCCCCAAAAATTTGTTTTCCGACCGGGCCGCAAACTGGCCGCAAACTTGCGTATTGTGCTGAAAAGAACAAGCAAAAACGGCCGCTTCCGAAATTTTGCCTTACCTTTTTCCCCTAATCACACGCTTCACCTCATTTCCCCAACCCTCCCTCTCATGAAAAAATCGTTGATGCTCTTGGTTGCCCTGCTGCTGGGTTTTTCTTACGTTGGTCGTGCTCAGTCGCTTAGCCCATTGGGCGTGTGGATGAATGCGGAAAAGAAAGCCACCTTTGAGATTTACAAGTGCGGCGACAAATTGTGTGGTAAAATCATCACGCTCACCGTACCCAACGACCCCGCCACTGGCAAACCCAAAACGGACTCGCAAAACCCCGATGCCAAGCTCCGCAGTCGTCCGCGCTTGGGCATGGTGTTCATGAGCGGCTTTGTTTACGACTCGGACAACAAGTGGGACGACGGCAAGATTTACGACCCGGAGAGCGGCAAAACCTACTCTTGCTACATGAAAATGTTGTCGGCCAGCTCGATGGAAGTAAAAGGCTACATCGGGTTTTCGCTCATTGGCAAATCCCAAACCTGGTCGCGCGTCAAGTAGCCCTTGTGTGCATCAGCTAAGAAAACAGGCCGGTTTCCGTTGCGGAAGCCGGCCTTTTTTGTGGTTTTGCCGACTAAATTTCAGTTGTTCGTTCGGGCCGGCTGCTGGAAACTATTTGAGCAGCCGGGGGTTCTACCGCTACTTTCCGTTCTATTACGCCCGTGTTTAGTTTCATCAACCAGCTTTTGCGCTCTAGCCTGCCGGTGGCCCCAGCCACTTGGCAACCCGTAACGCTGACGTTGGCCCAGCACCAGCGGCACACCCGCTGGGTAGCCGACGAAATGTACCGTAACTGGCTGGGGCCGTATTTCAAGGCCTATCATTTGCAGAAGGGCGGCGCGGGCGGGGTCCGGGGCTTGCGGGTAGATTTAATCCGCGAACCCGGCCGCCAAGGGGCTTTGTTGCACTACGATGCCAGCATCAACCCCGGCAACTTCCGACACTTTTTTGAGCTGGTCGGCGAACGCATCATGGCCCTGGGCTACCACCGCGCCAGCTTCGACAGCCGAACGCAAACCCACGAGCACCACCGCGAAACCGTGCTCAAGCAGTTCTTCAAGCCCGACCCGCTCGACTGCCCCTACAGCGGGCAGTGCAACCAGCGTTTTGGGCTCATCACCCTCGATTTGCTGCACGTAAACGGGCAGCCGGTGCTCATCCGCCTCGTCAGCAACCCACTGGAAGCGGCAGAATTTACGGCGGCGGCTTCCTTCGATTCGCTGCTGCAAGCCGTTTTCGACGCGCCCCCGCCGACTCCGGCTACGCAGGCAAAAATTGACAACTACCGCAATTTTTAATTCGTTGATGCCGCCTGTGGCCATCTGACCGGCTACCCGAAGCGGGCGGGCGGCAAAAAAAGCCGACCGCCCGCACCAAACCCGACGTTTTAAACAGCCTCAGAACAAAAAAGAGGCGCAAACAGTCGAGCTGTTTGCGCCTCTTTTTTGCGAATGCAACATCACAGCGCCGCCATTTCCTCGCGCACAAAGTCCGCTAGTTGCCGCAGGTACGCGGTGCTAAAATCGAATTTGATGCCGGCGGCGGCGTAGATTTCGCCGATGGGGGCGGTGTAGCCCAGGGCCAGGGCGCGTTGGTAGCCGGCGAGCGCCTCGGCGGGGTTTTGACGGTAGTTGCGCCACACGGCAATGGCCCCGAGTTGGGCCAGGGCGTACTCGATGTAATAGAAGGGCACTTCGTAGAGGTGCAATTGCTTTTGCCAAAGGATTGGTTTGTAGGCTTCAAGGCCGCGCCAATCGACGGTACGCTGGTTGAACTCATCGAAGACGCGTACCCACTCGGCGCGGCGCTCGGCGGCGGTTTGCTGGGGGTGTTCGTAAATCCAGTGCTGAAATTTGTCGATGGTGGCCACCCACGGAAAGGTTTCGAGGACACCTTCGAGGTGGGTTTTCTTGGCGCGGCGCAGGTCGGCGGGGTTGGGGAAGAAGGTGGCCCACTGGTCCATGCTCATGAGTTCCATGCTCATGGAGGCCAGTTCGGCCACTTCGGACGGCGGGTGCTTGTCGGCGCCCAGCGGCAGGTGGCGGGTGAGGAAGCTATGCACAGCGTGGCCGCCCTCGTGAAGCATCGTCACAACGTCGCGCAGGCTGCTCGTGGCGTTCATGAAAATGAACGGCACCCCGGTTTCGTCGAGCGGGTAGTTGTAGCCACCGGGGGCTTTGCCCTTGCGGCTTTCGAGGTCCAAGTGCCCCATCTGGCGCATCGTCTGCAGGCAATTGCCGAGGTAGGGGTCGAGGTTGTGGAAGACGGTAATGGTTTTTTCGAGCAACTCTTCGCCGGTGGCGAAGGGACGCAGCGGCGGCTGGCCGCTGGGGTCCACGTCGAGGTCCCAGGGGCGGAGGGCGGGCTGGCCGAGGTCGTGGCGGCGCTGTAAATCAAGGCTGTCGATGAGCGGCACCACGGTTTCGCGGATGGCGGCGTGGAAGTCGAAACAGTCCTGGGGCGTGTAGTCGAAGCGGCCGAGGGCGGCGAACATATAGTCGCGGAAGTTGGCGAAACCGGCGTTGAGGGCCACCTGATGGCGCAGGGCCAGGAGTTCGTCAAACAGCGCATCAAGGGCCTGGCTGTCGAGCAGGCGGCGTTTCTGCACGGCCCGCCAGGCGGTTTCGCGCACGGCGCGGTCGGGGCTTTTGAGGCGGTCGGCGGCCTGGGGCAAGGTCAGTTCCTGGCCGTCGAGGGCGACGGTCATGGCCCCGGCCAGCGCCGCGTACTGCTGCTGCTGGGTGCTGATTTCGGTTTTGAGCGGGATGTTTTCGGCCCGAAAAATCTCGGAAGCCCGGCGCACCGACCGCAGAAACACGCGGTAGCGGGCGGGGTCGAGGGCAGGCAGGTCAGGAGCAGCTAACAGCTTCTCGTTCAACGCGTGGTCGTAGGGCGCGACGTGCGGCTCAATCTCGTTGACGAAGTACTGAAACGCCGCCGTGCGGGCGGCATCCTGAGTTTCGCAGGTCATGCGAATATAGCGCCAGGCCAGGTTTTCGCTCAACGTGGCTTCCAGTTCGGAGCGGTCGAGGAGCCAGCGTTCGAGGCGGGCGGCATTGGGCACGGGGCGGGCCTGCAGTTCGTCAAAATACGGTTGCAGGGCGGGCCAGTCGGTTACTTCAAACGATTCGGGCAGGTAGCGGCGCAGGGGGCGGGCAGTGGCGGTGGCGACGGACATTATGTGTGTTTCTAGTTTCGTGTTGCTCGTTTCTTGTTTCGTTTCCTTTTCATCGTCCAAAACCAGCAACCAGAAACAAGATAACGAGCAACAAGAAACAAAAACCTACCCAATCTCAATCACCACGTCGTCGGTGAGCGGGTGGCCGACGCAGGTGAGGATGTAGCCCTGCTTCATTTCGGAGTCGGAAAGGCCTTCGCGCTCATCCAAATGAACCTTGCCCGTCAGGCACTTACCCCGGCAGGCGGTGCAGAGGCCGGCCTGGCAGGAGTACGGCAAATCGATGTCCTGGTCGAGAGCGGCTTCGAGAATGGTTTGTTTTTCGGGCACGTCGAGCAGGTACTCGCTGCCCTCGTAGCGGACGGTGACGCGGCGGGTGCCGGCGGGCGCATCGGCGGCGGCCGAAACATCGCCGTGGAGCTGAGCGGTTTCGGCGGCTTCGGCGGCGGCCACGAAGCTCTCGCGCAGGATTTGGCTGGCCGGCACGTCGAGCAAATCGAGGGCGGCGCGGGCTTCGGCCATCATGCCGTCGGGGCCGCACAGGTAGTAAGTGGCCTGGGTGGCGGGGGCTTCGTGGCGCTGCTCCAAAATACGCAGGAGCGTGGTGCGGTTGAGGCGGCCGGTGTGCTGGTGCGCCCCGCCGGGGTGCAGCGGCTGGCTGTAAACGTGCTCCACTTGCAGCCGACCGTTGCTGCTGGCTTCCAGCTCAATAAGCTGCTGCTGGAAGATGACCGACTCCTCGTTGCGGTTGCCGTACACGAGCAAAACGCGGCTGTTGGGCTCGGTTCGCAACACGGCTTTGAGGATGGACATGAGCGGCGTGATGCCCGACCCCGCCCCCACCAGCACCAGCGAGCGGGCCGCCTGCGGGTGCGGCACGAGCGTGAAGTTGCCGAGCGGGGCCATGATTTCCATCGTCTGCCCAACGCGCACGTTGTCAAGCAGGTAGTTGCTCACCAGGCCGCCGGTGACGCGCTTCACCGTCACGCCCAGGCGCGGGGCCTCGTGGGGGGTGCTGCTGAGGGAATAGGCGCGGCGCTCCTTGCGGCCGTCGGGGCCGCAGGGTACGATGAGGGTCAGGAATTGGCCGGGCTGGCTGGGCAGGGTCTGGCCGTCAGGGTGTTCGAGGTGAATGGTAACGGCATCGGGGGTTTCCTGGGTAAGCGCAACAACGGTCAGGGTGTGGTACATTTTTTTAATGCGTGAATGAGCGAGTGAGTGAATGAGTGATTGGGGGCAGGCGAAAAGCGGCGGTGTGGCGGCAAGTCGTGCAACAAAAAAGTGAAGCGTTTGGCTGACTGATTTCGCGTTGATTTCGCGGTGGCGCGGGCCGCAAAGGTAACTTGCAGGCACAACGAAAGGCCGCCAATTCGCCCACCCCGCCGAACCTGTTCCATCCGCCCCGGCACCCCTCATTCACTCATCCACTCATTCGCTCACTCACTCATTGTGTTCCCCACCCTCAACCTAAACGCCGCCGCGCTGCTCGACTTTTCGGCAAGCAACCCGCGCCTGGCCACCGCCGACCTGCGCGACACCGCCGACTTTGACCGCCTGGTGCAGCAAATGCTGGCCGAAAAAGGGGCCACCGTCGGCATCGGCGGCTACCTCGAAAACCGCGTCATCTACCGCCGCAGCCCGCATTTCGACCACCCCGACACCGCTCGCACCCTGCACTTGGGCGTGGACGTGTGGGCCCCCGCCGGCACGCCCGTCGCCGCGCCGCTGCCCGCCACCGTCCACAGCCTGGCCGACAACGACAACTTCGGCGATTACGGCCCCACCGTCGTCCTCGAACACGAGGTGGAAGGCCGCCCACTTTTCAGCCTCTACGGGCACCTGGCCCGCCGCGAGTGGGCCGCGCTGCGCCCAGGCCAACGGCTGGCGGCGGGCGAAATCTTCGCCACCATCGGCCCTTATCCCGAAAATGGCGACTGGCCGCCGCACCTTCACTTTCAACTCATCACTGATATGCAAGGGCGGATGGGGGATTTTCCGGGCGTGGCACGGGCGGCGGAGCGGGAGATTTGGGCGGCGCTGTGCCCCGACCCGATGCCGTGGCTGCGGTAGCGCCAAACCATATTAGGTCAATAACTTAGCCCCAGCGGGGCGGTAGTATTGTAGCAAACCGCTGACGTTGGACGATAAGCCCCAGCGGGGCGAAAGGCTCTGCCAACACGGGCTCCTTTCGCCCCGCTGGGGCTTGGGTGGGTCGCCGTCGGTGGTGGGCTACAATACGGCCGCCCCGCTGGGGCTTGGGGGCCTCAAACAGCCGTCAAATGAGCGGCAGCCCCAACTCTTGCAAAAACTGGTTGTGCAAGTTGGCGGCCTCGGCGGCCCGCTCCTCAATAGCGACCAAGCTTCGGTGAACTTCCTCCAAATCAATGACCTCGGCCGAGATGGCGGTGCTCACGTAGCGCGAGATGTTGAGGTTATAGCCGTTCTGAACCACCTCGGCCATCGGCACCCGGCGCGAATAGCGGGCTTCTTCGCTGCGCTCCCGGTAGGTGGCCACTATTTTGTCGATGTCGCTTTGGCGTAGGAAATTTTGCCGCTTGCCTTTCTCAAAAGCGTCGCTGGCGTTGATGAACAGCACGTCGTCGGGCTTCTTGCACTTCTTCAGCACCAAGATGCAGACGGGGATGCCGGTGCTGAAAAACAGGTTGGCGGGCAGGCCGATGACGGTATCAATGTGGCCGTCGCGCAGCAGCTTGGCCCGGATGCGCTCCTCGGCTCCGCCCCGAAACAGCACCCCGTGGGGCAGGATGACGGCCATCGTGCCTTCTTTGCTCAGGAAATGAAAGCCGTGGAGCAAAAAAGCAAAGTCGGCGGCCGACTTGGGCGCGAGGCCGTAGCCCTTGAAGCGGAAATCTTCGGCCAGGGCCTCGGTCGGCTCCCAGCGGTAGCTGAAGGGCGGATTGGCCACGATGGCATCGAACTCTACTTTTTTGGCCGGGTTTGGCTCGTTCAGCACGTCCCAGTCGTTTTTGAGCGAGTCGCCGTGGTGGATGGCAAACTCGGTGTCTTTCACGCCGTGGAGCAGCATATTCATCCGCGCCAGGTTGTAGGTGGTGATGTTCAGCTCCTGCCCGTAAATCTTGCCGATGCCGTGGGTGCCCATATGTTTTCGAACATTAAGCAGCAGCGAGCCCGAGCCGCAGGTGAGGTCGAGCACCCGTTCGAGCCTGGCCCGCTGCCCGGCGGCGGGGTTTTGGCCGTCGAGCACCACGATGTCGGACAGGATGTTGGAAATGGGCTGGGGCGTGTAAAACTCGCCGGCCTTTTTGCCCGAGCCGGCCGCAAACTGCCCGATGAGGTACTCGTAAGCGTCGCCCAGCACGTCGGTGTCGGCCGGAAACTGCCCGATGCCCTCGGCAATTTTCTGGATGATGGTGCAGAGCTTGGCGTTGCGCTCGGGGTTGCTGCGGCCCAGCTTGTCGGAATGCAGGTTGATTTCGGAAAACAGCC
>JANYFQ010000098.1 GCA_025362615.1 Hymenobacter sp.
GATGACACCCGACTACATTGCCATCCGCGAAAATTGGACCGTGCAGCAGGTGCTTGATTACGTGCGGCAGCACGGTCCAGTTTTCGCGGATGGCAATGTAGTCGGGCGTCATCAGGCGGCCCACCGAATACTCGGGGTAGCCCAGGAGTTGCAGCGTGACTTTGCGCTCGGCCTCGCTCAGGTTTTGCACCAGTTCGGCCACGAAGTTGGCGGGCAGAAACTCGAGCAGCGCCGTGCGGTCGTCGGGCGACATCTCGTTGAGAATGTCGGCGACTTTATCCTGCGTGAGGTTGTCGAGAAAGTGCCGCTGAATGTCCAGGTCCAGGTACTCAAACACTTCGGTGGCCAGCTTGAGCGGCAGCAGCCGGAAGATTATGAGCTGCTCGCGTTCTTCCTCGTCCTCAATCAGGGCCACCAATTCGGCCGGCTGGCAATTGATGAGCAGCTTCTTGAGCTTAAAAAATTCACCCTCCTGAATCAGGGTCGTGACGGTTTCCACGAAGGATGGCTGGGTGGGCATCATGACGGAACGGGCAGGGGAGGTGCTTCGCTAGGCAAGCGGGGTTGGGAGGAAACTGGCGGCACAAAAATACGCCGTTGCGCGGCAAGGCGGCGGCGGCGGCGGCGCTCATTCGCGCCCGCGCCCCCATCTTGCCGCCCCAAACACACCGCCATGCCTGCTGCCAACCCCGCCAACTCCGCGCCCCTGGGCACCCTCGTGCTGCTCGGCGGCGGCGACGACGACCCGCTGCTGGCTCGCCTCGCCACCATGCTACCAAGCCCGGAAGCTGGCATTGAGGTGCTTACCACGGCCACCCAGTACCACCCCGACCGCACTGCCGCCGCCTACGCCCAGGCCTGGCTGCAAGTGGGCTGCGCCAACGTGCGCCACCTCAAAGTGGACGAAACGCACCCCGCCGATGCGCCCGCCACGCTGGCCCGGCTGCGGGCGGCAACGCTGGTTTTCATCAGCGGCGGCGACCAGGAGCGCCTCACCGACTACCTGGCCGGCAGCCGGTTTCTGGCCATCCTGAAAGAAAAATACCAGACCGACCCGCACTTCATTCTGGCCGGCACCAGCGCCGGAGCCGCCGCCCTGGCCGAGGTTATGCTCGTCGATGGCCACGGCTGGCGCAGTTTGCTGGGCGGGCGCATCGAAGCCCTGCCCGGCCTGGGCCTGCTGCCTGGCGTGGTGCTCGACCAGCACTTTGCCGAACGCGCCCGCTACCCGCGCCTGCTGCACGCCGTGCTGGCCCAGCCGCACTTGCTGGGCCTGGGCCTGAGCGAAGAAACTGGCCTGATAGTGCGCCAGGGCCGCATCGCCGAGGTCTTCGGCGACGAAGTAGTGTTCGCCGTCGATGCCGCCCACGCCACCCACAACAACCTACCGGGCCTGCCCACTCGCGCCCCCATCAGCGGGCACGGGCTGCGGCTGCACTTGCTGGTAGCCGGCCAAACCCTCGATTTGCTGACGCGGGTGGTCAGTGCTTAGTGCATGGTGCTTAGTGCTGGATGTCAGCCGCTAAGCATCAAGCAATAAGCACTAAGCACCGAACCAAGCACTAAGCACCAAGCACTAGGCACCCCAAAAAGGGCACCAAACCACAATACCTTTGCGTTTGATGCGGCAAGAAAAAAAGAAGGATTTCATGCGTGGTTCCCGTTTGCGTTTTTTTGGGGTTTGGTTGTTGCTGCTGACGCTTTTGCCCTGGGCCTGCGTCCGCAAAACCGTGCCCTTTGCCACCACCCCCGACCAGCCGCTGAGCGCCGTGGTGGCCGACACCCTCACCCGAACCGCCGATTCGCTCCGGGGCAAACCATCCCTCAGCACGGCCCGCAAGGTGGTGATGACCAAGGAGGAAGAGCGCCTCGCCAAAGAGAAAGAGAAGGAAGCCCAGCGCAAGCCCAAAAAGAAAAAGAAGCTTTTTCTGGGCGAGCGCATCAAGCGGGCCTATGTGAAAAGCGGGGCCAAAGGCCGCAACCAGGTAATCGAAGTGTTTTATTACCTCCGCTATTTCCAGCAGCCCAATGCCTACGCCCCGGCCCGCTACTACTACAACCCCAAAAAGCGGAAAATCTTCAAAGCCAGCGGCGAACTCGACCCGGCGGCAGACAAGATTTTGCACGGCCCCTACAAAAAGCTGCAAAACAACAAGGTGCTCGAAACTGGCTTTTACAGCTTCGGCACCAAGCACCTGCGTTGGGAGCGGTTTGATAAAAACGGCATCCTGCTCACCAAAACCCACTACGAGCAGGGCTTCCCACGCGATGCCAACATCAGCTACTACGGCAACGACCGCAGCCTGCTGAACGAAGTCATTCCTTACGTAAACGGCAAGCTCGACGGCGAATACGCCAAGTTCCTCATCGACGGGCAGCGCGAGTGGCAGGGCCAGTTCGAAAACAACCGCCGGATAGGGGAGTGGACGCATTACTACGGCTTCAAAAACCGCCGCCACTACATCTACCAATACCCCGAATCGGGCTACGACCCCGAAGTGACCGAGCCGGAACTGCTGCGTCAGTACAACCGGGGCGGTATTGTCGTCTTCGACAAGGAAAAAGGCATCGACAAGCGCGGCGAGCCAGACGTGGAGGAAACGCCCACCAAACGCGGACAGCCCAAGCGGGCTGTGCCCAAAGCCGCCCCCAAAGTGGTTCCGAAGAGGCGGTAGTGTGTTGGGTTTTAAGTGTTGGGTTTTAGGTGTTGGGTTTTAGGTGTTGGGTGTTGAACAATGAGGCGCTTCAGATTATAACACCCAACACCTAAAAAGCGTCTTCAAAATGCTCGACCCAAAACCCATTCTGCCGCTGGCTCAGGGCCACGATGTCAAACCGAATATCGCCGTGCCAGTCCAGCGCCTCTTGCAAGTGCGTGGCGGCCAAATAAAAAAGCTCCTTTTTCCGGGCTGACACGAAGGTTTCGGGCGAGCCAAACTGCCCGTTGCCGCTGCGGGTCTTCACCTCTACAAAAAGCAGCAGCGCATCGCCGCGCCGAAAAATCAAATCAACCTCAGCGCGGCCGTGGCGATAGCTGCGGTGCAGCAGCGCCAGCGTGGGGTCGTGGGCAAGGAGGTAAGCGGCGGCGGCATCTTCGCCGGCCTGACCAAGAACGTGGGGCGCGTAAGGCATAATGGGCAGCCGCGCTGGCTATGGGCCAGCCAACGCGGCGCAAGCTACGGCCGTAAACGAATGCTTACCGCCCGCAGTACCTTTGCCGGGATTTATGTCACCCAAAACGACCTCATGAAGACCCTCGTTGAGCAGTTCAACGCGCAAATGCGCGACGCCATCCGCATCGGCCAGAGCCAGAGCGCCACGCTCACCATCGCCAAGCGCGAATACCGCAACATCGTCATCGCCGGCATGGGCGGCTCCGGCATCGGCGGCAGCGTCGTGAGCAGCATCTTGTTCGACCGTTTGGCCGTGCCCGTCACGGTGGTCAAAAGCTATGATATTCCGGCTTTTGTTGATGCTCACACACTGTTTATCGCCTGCTCGTTTTCGGGCAACACCGAAGAAACCCTGGCCGCTGTGGCCCAGGCCCAGGCAAAAGGTGCCGCCATCGTCGGCATCATGACGGGCGGCGAGCTGCAAAAAATAGCCGAGCAGCACCACTACCCGCACATCCTCTTCCCTGGCGAAAGCAAGCAGCCCCGCGCCAACATGGGCTACTCGGTGTTCTTGCTGTTCTACCTGCTCGAAGCCTGCGGCCTGATTGACCGCAGCTTCGAGGCCGATTTGCTCGAAACTGCCGCGCTTTGCGAAGCGCACGAAGATGCCATCCGCACCCAGGCCCAGGCCCTGGCCCTGGCCCTGCACGAGCGCCTGCCCATCGTTTACGCCGATGCCCGCCTCGAATCCACTGCCGTGCGTTTTCAGCAGCAAGTGAACGAGAACAGCAAGCAGCTCTGCCACGTCAATGCTTTCCCCGAAATGAATCACAACGAAATTGTGGGCTGGGAAAACCCGAAGTTTCTGCTCGATAAAACCGCCGTGCTGTTCCTCCACACGGCCTACGACCATCCCCGCGTTCGTCAGCGCATGACGCTCTGCCGCCCCGTGTTCGAGGCCCAGGGCGCTACCGTCGCCGACGTAAAAGCCGAAGGCCAAAGCCTTACTGCCCAAATCTTCTACCTCACCCACCTCCTCGACTGGGCCAGCGTATACCTCGCCGAAGCCAACGGTGCCGACCCCGCCCCCGTCGCCGTCATCAACCGTCTCAAAGAGGAACTGACCAAGCTCTCCAAATGAAAAATGGCGTTGCGCCTGACGAGGAAAAAAAGATGTTGAGCTTGCCTCTTCAACTCCTTATTCCCCGTCAAGCGCAGCGTCTTCAAGAAAACGATGACGGCCCAATCTGCTGACCTTGCGCTCGTTGCCGCCGCCGCTTTGCCCGGAGCAGCGGCCGTGCCCGTGCTCAACCGCACGGTGCAGGTGCAGCGCCTGGGCCTGGTAGCCTACCTGCCCGCCTGGGCCTTGCAGGAAGAACTGCTCGCCGCCACGGTGGCCATCAAAACCCAAAACCGCCTGGCCGAAAAGGCCGACGACGGTGCCGCCACTGCCCCGTTGCCCACGCCCAACCACCTGCTGCTTTGCCAGCACCCGCACACCTACACCCTCGGCAAAAGCGGCAAACCCGAACATTTATTGCTCGACGAAACCGGCCTGCAAGCCCACGGGGCCACGTTTCACCGCATCAACCGGGGCGGCGACATCACCTACCACGGCCCCGGTCAGCTCGTCGGCTACCCCATCCTCGACCTCGACAATTTCCGCCCCGACATCGGCTGGTACCTGCGGGCACTCGAAGAAGCCGTCATCCATGCCCTGGCCGAATATGGCTTGGCAGCCGGCCGCATCCCCGGCCTCACCGGCGTGTGGCTGGGCTGGGAGCCGGGAGCAGCCAACCCCCGCAAAATCTGCGCGATGGGCGTAAAATGCAGCCGCTGGACCACCATGCACGGTTTCGCCCTCAACGTCAATCCCGACCTCTCGTATTTCGGCCACATCGTACCCTGCGGCATCACCGACAAAGCGGTTACTTCTCTGGCCCAAGAGTTGCAACGCCCCATTTCCGTCGAGGAAGTAGAGGAACGCTTGCTCCCGCACCTGTTGCAGCAATTGGGCGCTACGCCACTGACCACAAACTCAGCGTAATCACCGAAAATCAGCCTCAAAATCAGTGATTACTGACATCCCCTTCATTCCCGTCGCTGACGTGTCCATCGCCATCGCCCCAGCCGACGAGCATCTGCCCGCCGACGAGCAAGCCATCTGGCAGGTTTACTTGTTGAACGATAACGACTTCACGCTCGAAAATGTCATCGTCAATGCCAACGGCTATGGCCTGAACGAGGCGGGCGAAAGAATCCGCACCTCCACCCTGCGCTACCTTTTTGCCGCAGTGCCACCCCACACCGCCGTTCCCGTCGAGCCCATCGAGTCGTCTTTGTTTCACCTCAACAACCAGTATTGGGTCAGCTATTACCACGGGGCGCAGGTTTTTGACAAAAAATTCATCTTTGTCCCCGATTCCATCGTCCCCGCCAATCTTACGCCTGTTGCCCTCATCCAACGGTCCGGTGTGCTGCATACCTAGCCCGCCGCCGCCAAGCCTTTTTCTCAGTACCAATTCCTTGGTGTTGATTTCCTGCATCGCATGAACCATTTCCTGATTCGCTTGGGCTTGTCCTGGTCGTGGGCCTTTTTGGTGGCACTGTTCGCCGTGCCGTCCATCATCTACATCGCCCACCTCAAAAATATGCTCGACACGCCCAACGGGCGCACGGTGCATCAGTCGCTCACGCCCCGGCTGGGTGGCGTGGCCATCTTCGCCGGGTTCATGTCGGCCCTCACCATCTTTGCCCCCCTCGAAAACGGGGTCAAGGAGTTGCTGGCGGGCTGCATCATCCTGTTTTTTGTGGGCTTGAAAGATGACTTGGTGGGAATGTCGGTCCTCAAAAAGTTTGTGGGCCAACTACTTGCCACGGGCATCGTGATGATAATGGCCGACATTCGCATCACCAGTTTTCAGGGCATTCTCGGGGTCGAAACCCTGCCCATCGGCATCAGCTACGCGTTTACCTTGGCCGTCATCGTCGGCATCACTAACGCCATCAACCTCATTGATGGCCTCGACGGCCTGGCGGGCACCATCGTGTTGCTCATTGCTGGCACCTTCGGCTACTACTTCTACCGCTACGGCGGCGCGAGCTACGGCAACTACGCCTTCGTAGCCATCTGCCTGATGGGCGGGCTATTGGGCTTCCTACGCTACAATTTTCACCGCGCGCCCATCTTCATGGGCGACACCGGCTCGCTCGTTTGCGGCTTTATGGTATCGGTGCTGGCCATTCAATTCATCGAAATGGGCCTGCGGGTAGAGCAACCCTTCGGTTTATCTTCGCCATCGGTGGCAGTCGGCATCTTGTTCGTGCCATTATTCGACACACTGAGGGTTTTCCTGCTTCGCATGATGGCTGGAAAGTCGCCTTTTGCGCCCGACAAAAACCACGTTCACCACCGCATCATGGCCATGGGGTTCGAGCAAATTAGCACCGTATTGCTGCTTGCGCTGCTGAATGCCGTTGTCACGTTGTTCGTCATCCATTACGCCAACTACGGCAATTTGGTGCTTATTGGCTGTATGATAGTATTTTCGGTGTTGCTAAGTCTCCTGTTTGGCGTTTACCAAAGCCGCATTTCCCGGCGTCAGCTCCAATCCTCGTAACTGAGCGGCCGGCTTTAATAACTAGGACCGCAACCTCTTTCTTACGTGTCATCATGGGTTTGCTAATCACCTGTTTGATTGGTCTTATTGCCACGGGAAGCACGTCCTTACTCCGGCGGTATGCAACGCGAATGGTGTTGTTCGGCGGGCTGCTGGCAGGCCCGCTATTGCAGGTCTCGGCTACCGAGTACCGGCCCTTGCCACCGGCGGCTCCTACAGGCCTTAGTTCCGAGTGGCTGATTCACGACGCTGCTCGCAACCGGCTCATCCTGTTTTTGCCCGATTACCACATTCCGGCCCACGCGTATTACCAATACGTTGGGATAAGGCGCGACGAACCTTTCCCACTGGCCTTTGTCGCCGAACCGGGGCTTAGCATCTTCATCGACAATCAGCTGTTGTTTAACGCCCAAGTTGCTGGTCGATACGCCATCGATTTGGCCCGTCGACTGCCGCCCGGCCTATCCAACGAGCCACATTTGTTGTCCATCTGGCAACCCAGCGGCACCCTGCTCCTGACTTCTTTTACTTCGGTTGTGCCCACCACCGCAGCAACGGTTGCCACCGCCACGCAATCCGCCCAAATACGCCCAGCGGCACAGCAAGGGCAGAATATTTACCTCACCATGCTGCTGCTGATTGGCTTGTTTTATGGGGGACTACGCAGTACGTTTCAGTCGGGGCTGGCGCGGGTTTTTCAGATGGAAGAGTTGTTTGCTTCTTCGCCCGACCAGCAAAGCTTCCTCCTTAAGCCGGCGTTTTCATCCGTAAATATAGCATTAGTACTTTTATTTTCCGTTTCATTCGCGCTACTGCTCACCGCCATCCACACCAATTTGCAAAATCTGCCGCTGTTGCGTCGCTTCTTGCAAGTGTCCGAGAGTGCCGTGGTTGCCCGGGTTTTCTTGTACACCGCAGTTGTAGCGGGTTATATTCTGGGGAAGTACGTTTTTTTGGAAATAATGGGATATGTTTTTGACCTTCAAGAGGTTGTCAATACGCACTACCGTGAATTCCTGCGCACTACGCTGCTGGCCAGCCTCTTGGTGCCACTGGTGCTGCTTGGTTACATCAGCCTCAATACGCGTTACCCGCAAGCAGTAGTATGGGCCGTTGACATAGTGATGGGTTTGGTGCTGACAGCCACGGCATTGCGAGTAACCAGAACATTGCACCAAAAAACATCCCTGCTCAATCTTCATTTGTTTGCGTACCTTTGCGCAACTGAAGTTCTGCCCCTGCTGGTCCTGTTGCGGCTGCTGGTATTCGCACAGTAATCAGTTCTTTTGTTAATATGGGCTTTTCTCAAGTAGCCCGCTTCCGTTGTCAATATCGCCTAATAATACCCTATCCTAAGTTAAATGGCTGAGAGTGCAGACACGCCCGGCACTGGCCGGCACGCCACGCGCATCCAAAGCATCCTGGTCACGCAGCCCAAGCCCACCAACGATGTATCACCCTATTTTTCCATCGCTGAAAAATACGGTGTCCAGGTTGATTTTCGTGAGTTTATTGAAGTGCAGCCAGTCTCCTACAAAGACTTCCGGCGCGAGAAAATCAACATCGCCGACTTCACGGCAATCATTTTCACCAGCCGCAACGCGGTCGACCACTTCTTCCGCATTTGTCAGGAGGCAAAGCTTGAGATGCCCGCCGAGATGAAGTATTTCTGCATCTCAGAACAAACGGCCAACTATTTGCAGAAGTACATCATCCTCCGCAAACGTAAGTTGTTTGTGGGCGAACGCACTGCCGCCGACCTGCTCGATGTCATCAAGAAGCATAAGGCCGAGAAGTTCCTTTACCCCTGCTCCGATATTCGGAAGGATGACATTCCGGTTTTCATGCGGGCCAACAACCTCAAGTTTACCGAGGCAGTAATTTACCGTACCGTGGCCAGTGACTTGTCCGATTTAGCGGAAGTCAAGTACGATTGCCTGGCTTTTTTTAGTCCTTCCGGCATCTCGTCACTTTTTGTTAATTTCCCAGATTTTACCCAAAACAGTACCCGTATCGCTGCTTTTGGGCCTACTACCGCCAAAGCTGTGCGAGATGCCGGCCTTATTCTTGACATTGAGGCCCCTATGCCCAATGCGCCATCCATGACCGGTGCCATTGAAGCCTACATCCGTCAGCACTACGGCACCAAAATAGGCGACAGCAAAGCTGACCACGACCAATAAACGCTTCGATAAAGACCCGAACGCTTAAAAAAGACTCGACCACCCACGGGCCTTTTTTAATCAAAACCAACTTGCGGAATCTTTTTCCGTTACATTTGGAAGCTATTCCCCCACCCCTCCGCTACCTCACCCCAAACCCTTCGTTTATATGAAAGGAACCGTACTTGCTACTCTGCTGCTATCGGCGGCAGCGGGCTCGGCGTTGGCTCAACAACAGCCGCAGTTCACCCACTACGGCCTCAACGGAATGTCGCTCAACCCGGCATATGCCGGCATCAAGGGGCAAGGAGAAATCAATGGTATTGGTCGTTATCAGTACCTGAACTACAGCGGCATTGACGATGGCGGTTCGCCCCGTACCGGAATGCTCACCGTATCGTTGCCCATCCTGGCCACTAATGGAGGCGTAGGTCTTTCTGTTTATTACGACCAAGTAGGGCAGGCCAAAACGGCCAACACTGCGCTCTCTTATTCGCAACACATCAAACTCGGCGCGGGCAAATTAGGTATAGGGATTCAGGGTATTTGCACATACCTCGGCAAAGGCACTTACAATGCCATAGATAAGGATGACATCAACATACCCAAAGATGCTTCCGATTACAAATTCGACGCTGGGGCGGGCATCTGGTACGAGGCCCCTAAATTTTATGCTGGCATCAGCCTCAACAATATTGCTCGCAGCGAATACACGTTTAAAAGCGCTGGAAATTCAGGAATTGCCAGCAAGTATCTCACCGAAAACCACGCCTATTTTACGGCTGGCTACAATATCGAAGCTTCCGATGCCGTTGTTGTAACGCCGATGGTACTAGTGAAGTCAGTGCTCCCGGGCAATTATAGCACTGCAAGTAAATTCGACAATTCCCGCAACTACTCGTTTGAAGGCGGTGTGCGGGCTACATTCAACGACAAATTCTGGGCCGGGGCCAACTACCGTTACCAAGAGTCTATCTCCGGCTTGCTCGGCATTGCATTTGCCAAAGACAACGCCATACGCCTCGGCTATGCGTTCGATTTTATTGCCTTCGACCAGGACGCCCGCGCATTGAGTTCGCACGAGATACTACTGAGCTATCGTCTGCCCAAGCCCAACATCTTATCCCGCCCAGCTATCCGTACGCCTCGCTATAGCTTTTAATGCCATTCGTCTGGTTGCTGTCCCACTACTAGACACTGCGGCTTTACAGTTCGACACTTCTTGCTGTGTTTTCAATCGTTGGCCGCCAGATAATTCCTGGCTACCCGGCAAAATCCGGTGCATATCGAATCGGCGTTGCAACTTCGGCGGAAAAACCTTAGATTTGCAAGACAATACTTATGTGCCGGGCTTAGTCCCAATTAAAACAGCCCCTCTTTTATTTCCATGAACAAGCTTCTAGCAGCGTCCTTACTCGCCTTTACAGGCTCCTTCCTCGGGGGGTGTGCCAGTCAAAGTCCCAGCGGCGACCTTATTGGCTCGGAAGACCGGCCACTTTTCAACCCGCAAGAGGTGCCTTATGGCATGGTACCCTGCCCCGGTGGCACATTCCACATGGGTCAGACCGACCAGGATATTTCGGCTTCGATGGTGAACATGAACAAGCAGGTGACCATCGCCGGCTTCTACATGGATGAAACCGAAATCACCAACAACGAATACCGGCAATTTGTCGAAGCCATCAAGCAGGATTCGCTCGATGTGCTGGGCGAAGAGTATGTAATGACCGAGCTTTACCCCGATACGACGGTATGGGTACGCGACTTTACCTACCACATGGGCGACCCCCTGCTGGAATATTACTATACGCACCCGGCTTTCGATGATTACCCCGTGGTAGGGGTGGATTGGTTTGCTGCTAAGTATTTCTGCAACTGGCGCACCAAATACCGCAACGCGGCCCGCGAAGAGTCGGGCTACGCCAACGACCCCAACTTCCGATTGCCTTCGGAAGCCGAGTGGGAATATGCTTCGCGCGGTGGCCGTGACCTCGCCACGTACCCGTGGGGTGGGCCTTACCTGCGCAACACCAAAGGGTGTATGCTGGCTAACTTCAAGCCCGGCCGGGGCGATTATGTGAGCGACGGGTTTGCTTACACATCAGAAGTAGGGTCGTTTTTTCCTAACGACTTTGGCCTGTACGATATGTCGGGCAACGTGTCCGAATGGTGCGACGATGCCTACATGGAAGCCTCGGTGCCCGTGGTGTGGGACTTGAACCCCACCAACCCCGACGATAACGAACAACGCAAGGTGATACGGGGCGGCTCGTGGAAAGACATTGCGTATTTCCTCGAAACCGGCACCCGCAATTTCGAATACCAGGACTCGGCCCGCTCTTTCATCGGCTTCCGCTGCTC
>JANYFQ010000108.1 GCA_025362615.1 Hymenobacter sp.
CAAAATGCGGTCAGCAAAAAGCCGCCGCAGAATATCGAGCGAATGACGGTTGGCGGCTTGTTTGGACAGGGCGCTTTTGGCGATGCCGTAAATCAATTCGGCAATGGTCAATTCGCTCAGAAAGCAGTTTTCAATGCCGACCTGCCGTATTTTATCCCGCAGCCCAAATTCGTCTTTCGACCAATGAATGCAAATGTTGGTGTCGAGCAAGTATTGGCTCATAACTCAACGTCGCGGTCACGGAAGTGACGGGACTCCCGAATCTGGCGGGCCAACTCGGTACCGTCTTCAGCCGACTGCCAGGAACCGGCAAACTCGTCCAGTAACCGATTTTGCTCGGCCTCCGAAAAGCCCGATTGAGGAGTTTGGCTGGCGGCAACTTGCTTTTTTGTTTTCAAGTGCTTCCAACGAGCCGCCCAACCAGCGGGCAGGTTTTGCAGCCAGCGGAAAGCATCAGCCGCTTGTTCGTCGGGAAATTCTAATTCAAAGGCGACTTTCATGTAGCTAAGTTACGCAGAAGCACCTGTTCCGTTTAGCGGCGCGGGCAGCGGGCGCGGGGCGTGGCGTGGCAAATATAACCTTCTTTCCGTCACAAGCGCGGCTGCTCCCAACATTCGGGCACAACGGAAGCGTTGGGCGGCCCGCTCAGTAATGTTCGCCGCATTGGGCGATGCGTAAGTACTCGCCTTCCAGCTTGTAAATCAGCCGGTGTTCCTGCGTGATGCGCCGCGACCAATAGCCTTTGTACTTGTCGCCTTTCAGCGGCTCCGGCTTGCCTGTGCCGACGAATGGCGTACGGGCGCATTCCTGTAGTAAGCCGTTGATTTTTGCCAGGATTTTGGCATCGGCGCGTTGCCAGTACAGGTACTGCTCCCAGGCCACGGGGTCCCAGCAGAGCGTTCTACTCATTGGTTAGCAGGTCATGCACCTCGTGCTGCCCTTTTTCGAGCCGCTCGATGGCGGCCAGTACACGGGCGTGGTTGACGGGGTTGCTTTCCAGGTATTGCGTGGCATCCATTGTTTTGGCCTTCACCGGCTTGGCCTGTTTCACATACGGCACATCGCGCAGCAATTTCAAGAAGGCGGCAAGCATATTGTCGGGGATTTCGAGGGAAACTTTCATGTGGCTCAAATCTACGAAACGGGGGCGAAGTTCCGGCTGGCGCGTTGGTACGGCGCTTGTTTCGGGCGGCGCGGCGGTTGCGGGCGGTTGGGCGGGCAGGGGGCGCAGGCGGTCGGGACGGTTACGCGGCGGCGGCTACTTGTCGTCGTAGTAGAAGCGGCATTGGGAGATATACACGTTACCGTCTTGCACCCGATAAACCAAGCAGTGTTCGCGGTTGATGCGCCGCGACCAGTACCCCTGGTACTTATTTTTCAGCGGTTCGGGCTTGCCGGTGCCTTTGTGCGGGGTGCGGCGGCACTCTTCCAGCAGCGCCGTTATTTTGGCGTAAATGGCCGGGTCGTGCTGCTGCCAGTACTGGTATTGGTCGAAGGCGGCGAAGCTGAAACAGAACATCAACCCGGCCGCAACTCGTGCCTCACTACTTCGCCCCGCTCAATTTGGGCGATTGATTCGTCCAGGGCCTTCGCGTTGGCGGCCGTACTCAGCAGGTAGTCGGTCGCGTCCAACGCTTGGTTTGCCTTCTTCGGCTTGGGCCGGAGTTTCACGTAGGAAAAGGCGTGCAGCAATTCTTGGATGAATTCCTGCTTTTGGTCGGGTACGGTGAGAATGTATTCCATGCGGCTTAAAACTACGAAACCCTGGCTTGGTTCCCGGAGACAGCTACGAAGCCTCCGTTTCCCTCAGCGGCCCGCGCAGCATTCGGGGCGGCGGGTGCCGTTGCGGGGCAAATGTAACCTTCTTTTCGTCACAACCGCGACGGCTGTCGGCGCTTGAGCGGGCAGGGGGCGCGGGCGGTTTATTTCCGGTAGTGGTAACGCCAGTAAAGCACTAATATTTGCTCGTCGCTGATTTCGTACACCAGCCGGTGTTCTTCGGTGATGCGGCGCGACCAGCAGCCTTGCAGGTCGCCTTTGAGGGCCTCGGACTTACCTTTACCGGTGCGGGGTGTCCGTAGGCATTCCTGCAACAACTCGTTGAGCTTGCGTAGGATGGCCTTGTCGGTTTGTTACCAGTACAGGTAATGCTTTCACGCCTTTGGCGTCCAGTT
Organism: Hymenobacter sp.; assembly: GCA_025362615.1. GTDB lineage: Bacteria > Bacteroidota > Bacteroidia > Cytophagales > Hymenobacteraceae > Hymenobacter. Next base: position 2,175 of record JANYFQ010000108.1, read on the forward strand.
CAGGTTCATTCGGCGGGCAGCAAGTCGTGGCGTACGATTTCGCCGCGCCGGGCTTGCGCGATGGACTCGCGCAGTTCGCGGGCGTTGGTTGGGTCGCTGAGTAGGTAGTCCGTGGTGTCTTGTTTGCGGGCCTTCGCGGTTTTCGTCGTAAACCTCACGTATGAGAGCGATTGCAGGAGTTCGGTGACGAAGGCCTGTTTATGGTCGGGTATCTCGATGGTGAGGGTCATGGTGTCGTAAAACAGGAAAGGGCGGCGTGGTTCCGGCAGCCGTTGCATAACGTAAAAATACGCCGAAACACTTGGTTCAGTAAGCGGCGGCCGTGGCGGGCGTTTACGGGGTGTTAAGCCAGTTTTCCAGCGTCAGGTCGCAGCGTGGTTTTGGGTTGGTTGTCGGGGCTGAGGGCGGCGAGGGGCTTGGGCTTGCGCGGTTTCAAATGAACGGTACCGCCAGCGGGGCGCGACGCGAAACCCCAGCCACAGCGCCGGCCGCACCGCAGCGGATACCGCCGGGGTGGTCACAAAACCGGAATTGGTGACGAGGGTGCTGCCGCTATTTGCCACAAACACAGCCTCTGCACCCACATAAACGGGCATTTCCCCCTCCTCCCAATGGGCTGGCTTGGGCCGCAGGGCCTGGCCATAAGCTGGCGCAAGCAGGCCCAGAAAACAACCAAAACAGACGAAACGGAGCACAGCCGGGCGCGTAGTTAAAAACCAACCGAGCGCAGCCAGCGCCCGGCCAAAGGTACCAGACGTTTGCCACTAGCGGCGCTTACCCCGCCAGCGGCAGCTCCAGGAAAAACACCGTCCCCTCCCCCACCACGGTTTCAAACCAGATGTGGCCCCCGGCACTCTCGATGCCGCGCTTGGCCACGGCCAGGCCAATACCGGAGCCGCTGGCTTTGGTGGTGAAGTTGGGCAAAAACACGCGCTCACGCACGTCGTCGGCAATGCCGTTGCCGTTGTCGGCCAGGGCCACGCGCAGGCGGCCGGGCAGGGCAGTAAGCGTGAGCGCGAGGCGCGGGGAGCGGCCTTCGGGAATGGCCTGCCGGGCGTTGATGAGCAAGTTGTTGAGGGTGCGGACGAGCAGGTTTTCGTCGGCAAATACCACGTAGCAGGCCGGGTCGTCGGCATCGGGTGGCAGGGTCAGGGTCAGGTCGTTGCGGCCGTCGGGCTGGCTCTGGCTCTGTTCTTGGCTTTGGTCCTGGTCCTGGCCGAAAAGGTCGGCGCAGCGGCGCAGTAGCGTGGGCAGGTGCAGGCGCTCGGCCCGCATGGCCGGCAGGTTGGTGAAGGTGCTGAACGAAGTGGCGATGTCGGTCAGAACGTCAATCTGGGTGATGAGGGTTTGCGAAATCCGGCCAATCAACTCCTCGGCGTTGGGGCGGCGCTCGGCAATGGCTTTTTGTAGAAACTGAAGGCTCAGTTTCATGGGCGTGAGCGGGTTTTTGATTTCGTGGGCCACTTGGCGGGCCATTTCGCGCCAGGCGGCTTCTTTTTCCTGGGTGGCCAGCTCGCGTTTGCTGGCGTCGAGCTTGGCCAGCATGGCGTTGTACTCGCGCACAAGCAGGCCGATTTCGTCGTCCGAACTGCGGTATTCCAGCGGCTCGTTGGTGCCGGTGAGGGTGGTGCGGGTCAGCTTTTCGGTGAGCAGCTTGAGCGGAGCCGTGAGCTGCCGCGCCGCCGCCAGTGCCAGCGCTAAAAACAGCAAAAACAACACCGTGAATATGTTGAGAATGGTAGTGAACAGCTCCGTCAGCTTCCCATTCAACTCTTTTTCGGAGTCGAAAAACGGGATGCCCACGTAGCCCACTGTACCACCAAGCTGCGCTTGGTCTCGCGTAGGTTCTTGCGTTGAGTTGTTGAACGGTGCTTCCACCGGCACTTTGGCATCGCCCGCCGCCGCCTCACCCACCCGCACCGGCACGTACAACACGCTGAACGACAACGACCCCGCTCGCTCGGTGAGCAAGGCCCGCGTCTGGCCTTGCTCGCGCAGGGCGGCCAGCGCCCGCGGGTTGAGCAGCGGCCCCAGGAGCCCGGCTTCAAAAATGAGCGGCTGGCTGCTGACGAGTAGTTTGCCGTTGGCATCGTAGAGATTGAGGTCGGTTTCGGTGAGGGCGGCCACGTCGCGCACTAAGGCTTCGAGTTGGGCGGGACGGGTGGTGTCGGCCAGCAAGGCGGGGCGGCGGCGCAGGCTTTCGAGGGCCAGCACCCCGCGCCGCTCGTAAGTGCGGGCCAAATCGCGCTGGTAGGAGGTGATGAGCTGGCTGGCCGTGGCGATGCTCACCACCACCAGCGGCACCACAATACCTATGTTGAGCAGCAATTGAATACGGGTGCTGAAGTTGAGTTGCGGCCGTTGCCCGGCCCGCCCGCGCAGCAGCAACGTAGCCCCCAGCAACCCCAGCCAGGACAGCGCCCCCAGCAGAAACTGAAACGAGAAATTGGCCAGCCCATCGCCCACCGAGTAAGTGGCCGTCGTAACGACTACGGCCCGCCCCGCCGCCCCGCGCACGGCTAAGTGGTGAAATCCGGCCAGCACCAGTCCGGCAGTGTAGAGGCGCGGCGCGGCCAGCTCGGCAGCCGACAGGCGGCGGGCGTAATCGAAATCGCCTTCGGTGTACACCAGGCGGCCGTGGTCGTAGCCGGCGTAGCTGAGCTGGGTGGCCAGGCCGGGCTGAAAAAACTTCTGGTCCACGAGCAATTCGGGCAGGACGCTGTAGGCCGTGAGCTGCTTGAGGGTGAGGGCCACGCGCACGGCCCCCAGCATCGGCCCCACGCCCGCCACGCCCGGCCCGCCCACGGTGGCCACCGCCACGTAGCGCCGGCTGCTGAAGGAGTTGGTGGCCCGCAGCAGAAACACGCCCGTCTGGTCGGTGGGGTCGGCGGTTTGGCGCAGGGCCGCCAGCGAGGCGGCCAGGCCGGGGGTGCCCGCCGCTTCGCCCAGCGGCTGCCCGGCCGAGTTGTAGAGCGTGATGGCCGCCTCGTACTTGCCGAAGTAGTCGCCCAGGTATTGCCGCGCCACCCGCCGCCGCACGCCCTCCGTTCGCCCAAACGGCCCGGCCAGCGTCCGCCGGATAAACGGGTCGGCGGCGATGCCGCGCATCCGCTCACCGAGCAAAAATTCACCTTGCAAGTCGTTATCCACCAGCAAATTTCCGGCAATGCGCTGCTTGTCGGCCAACAGTTGCTGCTCGAAACGGACGTACAGCGCCAGGGCCCCCACGGCCGATGTCAGGGCCAGCAGCAGCACAGCCAGCACCCCGGCCTGGTAGCTGCCAGCCGCCGAAGATGCCCGCAGCCGCAGCGCCGGCACCAGGGCCGCAAACAGCCCCAGCACCCCCGCCAATAGCAGCGCCGCCTGCCCCGTGCCCGCCCCCACGGCCAGCGCCATACCCGCTATTACCAAAGGGCCCAGCATCAACACCCGCCGGGTCACCCGTCGCAGCAGCGTCCCGGCGGCCTGCGTCAGCCCGAAGAGCAGCAGCAGGTACGCCCCGGTGTGCAGCACCACGGCCAGCGCCAACAGCCCCCGAAACCCGTTTACCTGCGTACTGCGGCTCACATCAAGGCTAAGCAGGGTACTGCCGAAAGCCGTGCAATAGTAGTTGTACAGCCCGGCCACTGCTCCGCCAAAAAGCAGCGTCAGGGCCGCCGCCGCCGCCGCCTGCCCCGCGAGCGAGGTTGGGGCCGGCAGCCGCCGCCGCCCTTGTTGCCGCTGCCACCACCAGGTAGCCGTGGCGGCCGTCAGCAGGGCCAACAGACTATTGAGCAGCAAGTCGCCCAACGACGGAGCCAACCACGATGCAGCGTACACGCGCGGGTCGAAAAGCGGTACTTCCGTGAGCGCATAGGGCAGGCCCAAATACAGCCACCCGGCCCGCAGCAGCGCCAACGGCCCTACCAGCACGGCGGCAGCAGCGGTCATTCGCCCGGTGTGCGCCCAACGCCGCGCCTGCGCCGCGCTACTCAACGCCAGCAGTACGCTGCCCAGCAGCAGCAACGCCAGTGGTAAGTACTGCCCCGTGAGCGGGTTGGGTTGCAGCCGTTCGAGCGAAAACAGGTAGCGGCCTTTGCACCCCACAAAACGGGGCAGGTTGCCGGCGGCGCTGTCACCCACCACCTTCACCTCCAACCCTCGAAACAGGGCGGTTTCGTCGCCCTCGCGCAAATAGCGGTTGCTGATGCCGTAGCGCCGCGTCAGGGGCACGTACACCAACACGACCCAGCGGCCAGCCCGGCAACGCTCCACCAGAAAGTGCCCGGTGGGCAGCTCGGCTACCCGCTCGTCGGCGGGCCGGGTCACGGCATCGGCTTCCGGCTCCAACACTGCGCTCGACCAGTACCGCAGCCGGCCCCGCTCTAACACAAACGTGGGGTACGTAGCCCGCGCTAATAGTCGCGCGAAGCTGTACGGCTGGCCGTTGGCTCCGACCTGCCGCAACACCGCCTGCGCTTCCTGCTGCGCCTCAGCACCCGCTTTCAGCACCAATTGCTGCAGGCCGTTCACATCGGTGCGCTGCCCTACTTCAAGGCTACGGGCGTAGCGGCTCGTCAGCCAGGCCCCGCCCAGGCACAGCCCGGCCAGCACCAGCAAAAAGCTCGGAAGTCGTAGAAATCGAAGCAAGTAGTCGTCTTTTAGGCAGATGATGGGTGATGGACGAGCGAACCCCGGGCAGCCGTTCACAAGTGCAAACCCCCTCGCCAACAAAAACTACACCCTAAATGCAAAATGCCGCTCAATGGCGGCATCTCAACTCAAAGTTCCCTCATTGCTAACGCCAATCCGGCTGAAACCGAACACCCCCGAACGCATACAGCATCACGGCCCGTGCGTAGCGAAACATCAGCGGCGCAAGGGCCAGCGTGGCAACGGTTACGGCCGCCACGTAAACCCAGGTATCGGGGTCGTTACCAAGATGATACACCAACAAGCCTACACCCAACACCAGCGGCACCACGAAGCTGTAGCTCACGTACATCGCGCCAATGTAAAACCCCGGCTCCGGCTCGTACGCCTGCCCGCACACCGGGCAAGCCGCCGGCATCTCGCTAAACTTGCGCAACGCCGTGGCCGGGTGGCTGAACAACTTGCCCTCGTGGCAACGCGGGCAGCGCAACGCCAGCAGCGCCAGCCACGACGATTGAATGCGCTGCATCAAAGCTGGCTTTTGGCCGGTTTCGGGTGCGTTCGCCGATACCAGGCGTAGCCCACCATGCCCATCAAAATGTACGGAATCGTCATCATGTACACGATGCCTTTGTTAAGCCCCACCGGCGTGTAATCGTCGTTTTCAGCCCGCGCTGCTTCTACCTGCGATTTACACATTACGCACTGAGCGGCAGCACTTTTCGGAAGCAAAATACCGCCGATGAGCATCAACAGCACCGCTATTAGAATCGTCTTTTTCATGCTATTCAAACAGGGAGGAAACGGGTAAGGTTCGGGGCAGGCCTCGCCCTGCGCCCACGATTTATTTGTAGTACGGCGAAATCATCAAATAGACAATAACGCCCGTCACCGACACGTACAACCACACCGGAAAGGTCCAGCGAGCAATTCGCTTGTGCCGGGCGTACTGCCCCGTCAGCGAAAAATAAAGCGTAAACAAGACTAGCCCCACCGTGACGATGGCCAGCGCAATGTGGGTTATCAACAGGAAAAAATACGCGAACCGTACCCCTCCGTAACCGCCGTAGAATGTCTGTTCGGCCTGCGTGTGGTACGCCACGTAGGAAAGCAAAAACACGGCCCCAAACGCGAAAGCAGTGCCCATTGCCGCCCGATGGGCCAACACGTTTTGCTGACGGATAAAATACACTCCCAACACCAAAGCAACCGCAGTGGCCGAGTTTAGCACCGCGTTGAAGGCAGGCAAATGGCGCACATAAGCACTGGCCCCGGGGATGGTAAATATGCTCTTGTTGCTGAAAATAACGGCGACCAGTACGGGTACAATGATGCCCAACGCGATGGTCAACACTTTGTACGCGGCTTGCTTGCCGGGTGCAATTGCCGGGGGCGGCAGTAGCTCAGTGGGGGTGTTTGTAGTCATAGAGTTGTACGGTGACTTCCGTCAGCAGACGGTCAATTTCGCGGCCATCAAGCCCATCGTAAATGCCCCGAACGCGGCGGTTCCGGTCAATTAGCAACAGCCGGCCAGCAGGCGGGTTTGCCGTGTACACCGCGCCTGGCAACCGCTTGGGGTCGGAGGTGAGGCGAAATTCCTTCAGAACGAGACGGTTGAGCGTATCGGGCGAGCCGGTCAGCAGCCACCATTTGCCCGCTACCGTACCGTACCGAACCGCCAACGTCTCCAGTTTGGTGGCAGGCTGCGGTCCGCCGTCTAGCACGAACGAGACGAGGCGCACCCGGGGCTGGTGCCGGAATTTTTCCTGCACCCGCAGCAGTGCCTGGGCCACCCGGTCGCTGGCGGGGCTGTCGTCGTAAAACTGCGCGATGTAAAGGCCCTGCCCGATTTCGGCGCTGCTGATTTCGCGGCCAGTAGAAGCCAGCAGTCGGAAAGTAGCCAACTGATGGAAAACAGTATCGCGCTGCCAATTTCCGCCTACCTGCGTCGAATCAACGCGGTCGGGCAGGTAGGTCGGCAGCGCGTAACGGTTCGAGCCAAAACGGTACAGGAACAAAAATGCCAGTACCGGCACCAGCAGCAGCAGCCCCAGCAAGAGGGTTTTGAGGGGCTGCATCGACTAGCTAAACATATTCTGCAACGCTTCGCCCACGTAGGCTCCTTCAGTGATGAGGGCTACGAGCAGCCAAATCAGCAGCGAAAACGGCACGAGAATGGTCCAAATTAAGCCTTTGGTTTCGTGCTTGAGGTGCATGAACTCGGCCACAATGAAGAAGGCTTTGAAAATCGTGAGCACAATGAAAATGCTGTTGCGCAGCGTACCGGCCTTCATCAAAAACACGAACACGAATTCCACAGCCGTGATGCCGACGAGTACAAAAAAGGTCTTCCAAATCCAAGCTGTGTTGGGTTTAGCAATTTCGCCGGGGGCGAGCGTTTCGGCAGGAGCAGTGGCCATATGGTTTTTAGTTATGAATTGTAAATTTTGAATTATGAATTATAAGTTTGGAATCTAGGAGACAAAAAAGTTGCTTTAGCGACACAAATTCGCGCTTCCCCAATTCATAACTCATAATTTATAATTCATAATTAATCTTTAGACCAGGTAAAAGAAGGTAAAAACAAACACCCACACCAAGTCCACGAAATGCCAGTAAAGGCCTATTTTCTCAATCATTTCGTAGTGGCCGCGCTTGTGAAAGGTGCCGTTGGTGGTGGCAATGAAGCACCAAATCAGCAAGCATACGCCCGAGAAAACGTGGGTGCCGTGGAAACCGGTGATGAAGAAGAACAAATCGGCAAATAGTACCGGGCCGTACTGATTGGCCGCTAGGTTAGCGCCGTGAAACACCGTGCCGTCGGCCATCGTGGTACCAGCCTCGGTGCCGTGGATGAAGTGGCTCCACTCCCAAGCCTGGGAGGAGATGAAAGTAGCACCGAACAGAATGGTCCAGAGTAGCCATTTCTGCACGTCGGCTTTGTCCATGCGGTGCCCGGCTTCTACGGCCAGTACCATCGTTACGGAGCTGAAAATGAGAATCATCGTCATCAACGCCACAAAGGCCAGCGGCAGATTCACGCCGTGCAAGCCGGGGAAGGCGTTGAAAACGTGGTCGGGGATGGGCCAGTAAGCGGTGTTGAAAACGAAGTCCTTGGCCTCGCCCGTGAACACGGCGTGCTTGTGGCGGATGAGGCCGTAGGTCGTCAGGAACGCGGCGAAGGTGAAGGCATCCGAGAGCAGGAAGAACCACATCATGAGCTTGCCGTAGCTCGCCTTGAAGGGTTCGTTGCCGCCGTCCCAGGTGCCGGTGCGCGGCGCGTCGAGGGTGGCGGTGCCAGTGGATTGCAAGGATACGTCGTGGGCCATAAAGGGGCAGCGTAAGCGGTTTTAGTGGTTCAAAAGTAAGAACAAATACAGGTACAGCCAAAGCCCGCCCAAAAAGTGCCAGTAGAGCGTAGCGTTGCCAATGCCCAACATTGCCCGCGAATGTACCTGATAACCAAAGGTTCGGCTCAAAATAACGGCCACGAACACCAGACCCGTAACCAAGTGGAAAGCGTGAACTCCCATCAGCACATACAAAAACGAACCCGACGGATTGGCATCGGCCCCGCCAAAATACGTGCGCCCGTCCACGAGGTCGCCCCACGAATGCACCTGCCCGAAAAGGAAGGCTACGCCCAACGCCAGCGTCAGGCCGAGGCCCATTTTTACGCGGCTGATTTCGTCTTTTTTAGCCGAGTACCAGGCCCACTGCATCGCGGCACTGCTGAGGGCAATAACGAGCGTATTGAGAAGCAGGGAAACCGGCAAGTCGAACTCGCGCCAGTTGCCTTCGTCCTGCCGCACGATGTAGCCGCTGGTGAAGGCCGCGAACATCATCACAATGCTGAAAATAAGCAGGATGAGCAGCACCCGCTTGGGGTGCCAGCCCAGCCCGATTTCTTTTTCGGAGAGGGTTTCGGGGGTCATGTTTTACGTTTAGGTGATATAAAATAAGCAGAAGGCTTCATACATTGGAGACCACCGAATATAAACAGCCCAAACCGGTTTTTGTCGGGCCAGCACGGAGTTATAATTTATCCAGCACCAGCGCAATCTGTACAATTGGCAGGTACAAAAACGAGGCGAACATGATGCTCAACGCCGCCTTGCGGGTCTGCGTTCGCATGAGTTGCACGGTGAGCAGCAGGAAGGCCACGCCGCACACCACGGCCACCAATGCTGAAGCTTTGCCAGCAATGCCAAACGCCAATGGCAGCATACTCAACGGAATGAGCAGTAGCGTATAAGTCATTATTTGAAAAGCAGTTCGCACATCGCGGTTGCCGGGCGAGGGCAGCATCTTGAAGCCGGCCCGCTTGTAGTCCTCATCCGCTACCCAGGCAATGGCCCAGAAGTGCGGAAACTGCCACATAAACTGAATGCCGAACAGCACCCACGCCTCCACCCCGATAAATCCCGTAGCGGCCACCCAGCCAATAAGCGGCGGCAGCCCGCCCGGAATGGCTCCTACCGCCACGCAAACCGGCGAAATGGTTTTGAGCGGCGTGTAAATGAACCCGTAGAGGATGAGCGAGAGCAGCGACAGCGCCGCCGTAAGCGGGTTGAATGCCGTCCACAGCAAGCCCAGACCCGACACGCCCAACAACACGCAAAAAATCCAGGCCTCGAGCGGGCGTAGTACGCCCGTGGGCAAAGGCCGCTGGGCGGTGCGGTTCATGAGCTTGTCCAGTTCAATTTCGTGAATCTGGTTGATGATGTTGGCTGCCCCCGTCACGAGCAAACCACCCAGCATTACCAGCCCCACCTTCGGCCCGCTGATGACCCGCGCACCCAGCATATAGCCGATGGCGCTGGAAAACGCCACGGTGAGCGAAAGCCGGAATTTCAGGAGTTGAAAATAGGCGCGGGCCTTACGCATTCACTTGCTTTGGTATGGCCTGTAAAGGTACAACCACCGGCCGCCGCAGCCCCAGAATCATCAAAAACTGCACACCGAACAGCACCGTGGCCAGCGTCAGATGCACGGGTTGCAACAGGGCCGGCAACTCCCAGTAAGCCAGTCCAATGCCGGCAGCGGCTTCGGCCAGCACCAGTGCCACGGCCGCACCTGCCAGCCGCCGCGCCCCGCTTCCACCGGCCCGCGCCAGTTCGTAGCTCGTGTAGCCCACCAGCACCAGCACCGCCACCGAGGCTGCCCGGTGCAACGTAAACGTGGCTCCGAGCTGACTTACCCAGGTTTCGCGACCGGCATAGTTAGCGGCGGCGGCCACCATGTCCACAACTTCGCGCACCTGCGTACCAAGCACGATTTGGCCGAACGTGGCCAGTAATGCCAGCCACAGCACGGCCCGCAAGCCGCCAGTCGCGGCCAGGACTTCGGCCCGTTCGCTCGTCGCCGTGCGCTCCTGCGCGTCATCCTGCCCCAGCACGCCCGCCCGATGCACCGCGTAGAGCAACAGCGCCACAATCAGCAGCGCCAGCCCCATGTGAATGGTTACCATCACCGGCAACAGGTTGGTCGAAACCACCAACGACCCCAGGTAGCCCTGCACCCCCGTCAGCACGAACGAGGCCAGCGCCATCCAAAACACCGGCGCATCGCGCCGCAAGTAAGGAAGGGCAAACACCACCGTCAGGAACACAAACACGCCGATGAGCGCCCCCAGCACCCGGTTCAGGTACTCAATCCAGGTTTTGACGGCGTTAAAATCGGTTTCGATGTACTGCGTCGGGTGGGCGAAGATGTCGCCCGCCACTTGCGTGAAACCCAGCCGTTGCAGGGTGCGGGCCAGCTTCTGGTTCTTGGCCACGCGCCGCGCGGTGTAGATTTCCTTGTAATTGGCAGGCAGTTCGCGGGCTTCGGTCGGTGGTATCCACTGCCCGAAACACTTGGGCCAATCGGGGCAGCCCATGCCGCTACCCGTGCTTCGCACTATGCCTCCTACCAGAATAAGTAAGTAGATGGAAACCACCGTCAGGAGACTGACGAAGCGGAAACGTGGGGCAAATCGGCCCTGTTCTGTGGTTATGTTCATCGTAAGCAGTAACAACTCTGTAGTCCTTCGTTCACGCACAAATATACTAAATCTGTTGCTCCGGCATCAGTCCATTTAGCCATTCAAATCGGTTGTCAAATGAAAACGGGCTGCCATTTTGCGGCAGCCCGTTTCGGGTGATTTAACTTCAGAAAACACCAAGCTTATTCGCCCATGTCCTTCTCGTACGGCAGGTTCGACGATTGCGTCTGCGAGTACGGCACAGTTTGCGGGATGAAATCTGCCTCGGAGCCGGGCTTGCTGTAATCGTAAGGCCAGCGGTACACGGCCGGGATTTCGCCGGGCCAGTTGCCGTGGCCGGGCTCAATGGGCGTAGTCCACTCCAACGTGGTCGAGTTCCAGGGGTTTTCAGTAGCGCGTCGGCCCCGGAAAATGCTGTAGAAGAAGTTGATGATGAAGATGAATTGAGCGAAGAACGCCAGAATGGCGGCCACCGAGATGAACTTGTTCATATCAGCAAACTGCGAGAAAGCATCAAAACCCGTCCAAGCGTAATAGCGGCGGGGGAAGCCCGCGATGCCCACGTAGTGCATCGGCATAAACACTAGGTACACGCCAGCAAAAGTTAGCCAGAAGTGGATGTAGCCGAGCTTCTCGTCCATCATCCGCCCAAACATCTTGGGGAACCAGTGATACACGCCAGCAAAGAGGCCAAAGAAGGCCGAACTACCCATTACAAGGTGGAAGTGAGCTACCACAAAATAGGTGTTGTGCATCTGAATATCGAGCGTGGCATTACCAAGAATAATGCCCGTCAAACCACCCGAAATAAACAGCGACACAAACCCAATGGCGAACAACATGGCCGCCGTGAAGCGGATGTTGCCGCGCCAAAGCGTGGCCAGCCAGTTAAATACCTTGACGCCCGAAGGCACAGCAATAATCAGCGTCAGGAACATGAATACCGAGCCGAGGAAGGGGTTCATGCCCGTCACGAACATATGGTGCGCCCACACCACGAACGACAGCAATGAGATGCCAATGAGCGAGCCAATCATGGCGCGGTAGCCGAAGATGGGCTTGCGGGCGTTGGTAGCCAGCACTTCCGACACCATGCCCATAGCGGGCATGATTACGATGTACACCTCGGGGTGTCCCAGGAACCAGAACAAGTGCTGGAACAGCACCGGCGAACCGCCTTGATTGGGCAGGGCTTGGCCGGCGATGTATATATCGGAGAGGAAGAACGACGTACCAAACGAGCGGTCAAAAATCAGCAGCAGAGCCGCCGAAAACAGCACCGGAAACGAAAGAATACCCAGAATAGCCGTCAGGAAAAATGCCCAGATGGTGAGCGGCAGCTTGCTCATGCTCATGCCACGGGTGCGGAGGTTGATAACGGTCGTCACGTAATTTACGCCACCCAAAAGCTGCGATACAATAAACAGCGCCATCGAAACCAACCACATCGTCATGCCCATACCGGAGCCGGGAATAGCCTGTGGCAACGCCGACAAAGGCGGGTAGATTGTCCAACCGGCCGCCGCCGGGCCGGTTTCCAGAAACAACGAAGCAAACATAACCACGCTCGACAGGAAGAAAAACCAGTACGAGAGCATATTCATGAAGCCCGAAGCCATATCGCGGGCACCCACTTGCAACGGAATCAAAAAGTTAGAAAACGTACCCGACAGCCCAGCCGTGAGCACGAAGAACACCATAATGGTGCCGTGCATCGTGACAAGAGCAAGGTAAAATTCGGGGTTGAGTTTACCAGCTTCAACCCAGTGGCCAAGCACCGGCTTCAGCCACTCCATTGTACCCTCGGGCCAGCCAAGTTGCAAACGAAACAGGCTGGATAGCAAACCACCAATGATGGCCCACAGCATTCCGGTAATCAGGAACTGCTTGGCTATCTGTTTGTGGTCCTGACTAAAAACGTACTTCCACATCCAGTGTTGGTCGTGGTGTTCGTGTTCATCGTGTTCGCCGTGCCCGTGCGCGACATGCGAAACCGGGGCCGTACCAATGCCGCCCTGCGATTCGACAGCAGGCGAAAAGTTAGGAAGGTTGGGATTGTTGATTGCCATAACTTGCTAAGGAAAATCAGTGATGAATCGGCTGTGGTCGAAACAGGCTATTACTGCGTGATGACAGCTAATGGGGTAGCCGGCATCTCTTTTTCAACCGCACTTATTGGCGTAGGAACCGTTGAATTGGCTTTCTGTTTGAAAGCAGCTACTAATTCCGGGTTCAAGCCAGCAAACGATTTTTGGGCTGCAAACCAAGCCACATAGTCTTCCGGCTCATCTACAATGATGGTCATTTTCATGGCAAAGTGCCCCCGGCCGCATATCTGGTTGCAGGCCAGCTCGTAATTGAACTTGGGATTGCCCAACTTGGCCCGCATTTCGTCAGTCGTCGTCGTTGGCGTAAACCAAAACCGCGTTGGCATTCCTGGCACGGCATACATCTGCACCCGGAACTGCGGCATATATACAGCGTGCAATACATCGCGCGAGCGGATTTTAATGAGCACTGGATGCCCTTTGGGAACGTGAATCTCGCCAGAGGTGAAATCGTCGAGCGAAGACTTGTCATTCAAGTCAAACCCCCATTCGTTCACCGCGTCAGTGAGGCGGTAATTGACTACGCCCAGCTTCATGTCGCGGCCGGGGTAGCGCACCAGCCAGTTGAACTGCTTGCCCATTACCTCCACTACCGTGGAATCTTTAGGGGCCGGACCGGTAATGCGGGTCCAAGCTTTCCAACCCGCGAAAATCAGCGCCGCCATTACAATGGCCGGGATGATGGTCCAGATAACTTCAATAGTATTGTTGTGAGCGAAAAAATAGGCCCGACGGCCTTCTTTATGCTGGTACTTGTAGCTGTAAACGAACAACAGCGCCTGCGTGATAGCAAAAGCCACACCGATGACCGCCATCGTAATCCAGAACATCCGCTCCATTGCAAAGCCGTGAACGGAAGCAATGGGTGGGTTCATCTTGTTGAAGTTTTCGGCAAAAGAGTAAGCGAACCAGCCGCCGCCGCCAACAAGAAATACCAACATCAAAACGGCGTTTACGCCGTTGCTCATACCAATATCACGGGTGAAACTGCCCGAGAAAATGGACGTTAAAATCTGGAGTCGGAACAGCAGGCCGAATACGACCAGCAACAACACCAGGATGGCAACAATGGTAAGAGCAGTCATTGAGAAGAGGTTTTATCGGTGCCTAGTGCTTGATGCCTAGTGCTTATGTTGAAGTCGTTGTTTGAGTGAAACCAGTGGTTCGCACAAAACACTCAGTTCTGATGCCCTTAGTACTAGGTATTGAGCACTGAGCGCCAAACACTGAAAAATAATCAAGTAGTGTGGTGAATACTTTCGTCTAAGAAAGGGTGATTGAGCGGCACCAGATTGGCTTGGGCCAACCGACGGGTCATCATCAACATAAATGCTCCGGCGAAAATGGCGAAAATGCCCAGTTCAATCAAAAACCCATTCTCGCCCTTTAAAGTGCCAGGCATGAGCATCAGGTAAAAGTCCGACCAATGACCCACGATGATGGCGATGCAAACGATTTTCATCATAATCATCTGCCGCTTGGCGTCCCGCGTCATTAGTGCGAGAAACGGGAACACGAAATTGACGAAAAGGTTGCCGTAAAAAAACGGTGTGTAGGCTCCGTCAAAACCACCCATTCGCTGATTGTAATACACGGCTTCTTCGGGTAAGTTGGCGTACCAAATCAGCATGAATTGCGAAAACCAGACGTAAGTCCAGAAGATGCTGAATCCAAACATCAGCTTACCGAGGTCATGCAAATGGTCGGTTGTGAGGGCTTTGAGATAGCCAGCTTGCTTGAGAAAAATGGCAGTGAGGGCAATAACAGAAATGCCCGTCACCCACCAAGAAGCGAAAACGTACCAGCCAAACATGGTTGAGAACCAGTGCGGGTCTACCGACATGGCCCAGTCCCAGGCCGACATAGACGAGGTGACAGCGTACAAGACCAAAAACAGTGCGGCGGCCGTAATGCTTTTGTGGAACCAGTAAGTACCGCCGTGCAAGTCCTCTTGCAACGACAACTGCCGCAGCTTCCAACTAAACGTGGCCCAGATGACGAGGTAGCTCACCATGCGAATCAGGTAAAACGGTACGCTCAGGAAACCGCTCTTACCAGCAATGATGGCATCGTAATGCTCAGATTTGGGGTCCATGATGCCCTCGTGCGTCCAGTGGAAAATGTCGTGACGGCCAACGAGAAACACCACAACCATTATCACGCCGCCGGGGATAATCCAAGCGCTGAGGGCTTCGGCGATGCGCTTGACGATGACCGACCAGCCCGCGTAAGCCACGTACTGAATGGCCATAAATACGGTGCCCACAGCCGAAATGCCGACAAAAAACAAGTTGGAATGCCAAAGGCTTACCATCAGGCGCTTTATCAGCACGGAGTGGCATTCTTCGGCGTGAGCGCCGCCATGAGCGGCACCAGCGGCGTGGCCGGCGGCCTCATGGTGTTCGACACCCCAGCCCATGAGGGCAGCCAGAATGCCCAGCGCCAGCAGCACAACCCCGGCGATGATGAAGGAAAAGAAAATCTTACGGGCACCGTCGGTGATGACCAAACGCTCGGCGGTGAGGCCGGCGGGCTGATGGGTCAGAGTCGCCATAGTTACTTAATTAGCAGCGCCATTACGGCCTTTGGTGTTGCCCATACCGGGCGTTTCAGACTCGATGCGCGAACCAGCCTGACTGGTGGGAGTCATACCGTTGTCGGCGGCGGTGAGGGTAGTGTCGCTGGCAGTGGTGGTGGGGCCTTTGGCTACGAGTTTATCCAAGGCATCGGGGCCTTCACCGCGTTGCAGCACCCGCACGTACATCGCAATTTTCCATCGCTCCTCGGGCGTTACCTGCGAGCCGTGGGGCATCATACGGTTTTTGCCCCACTGAATGACATGGTAAATGTGCGCGTCGTTCATTTTGGTGTACTCGCCGGTAGCATAGTTGGGTACGCCCTTGTACTTCACGCCAACCAGACCCTGGCCGTTACCGTTTTCGCCGTGGCAATGCAGGCAAATACGCGAGTACAGCAGCTTGCCTTCCTCCAGGTTGGCTTTGGTGTAAGCGTAAGGTTGATGCAGAATGCGCTCAGCTATTTTCACCGAATCCTTGGGGATGTGGGTGTAATAGTTGAGCTTGCCGCGTGGGATGGTGGCGACGGCCGGAGTGCGCTGGTTGATGCCGAAGGCATTGACCGAGTTGAACGCCGTTTGCCGCAAGGGCTCGTAGGCTAGCGACTCGTACATCTCCGGCGCGTATTCGACACCCGTGGCATCGGGTGCCACGGTGCAAGCAGGCAAAGCCAGCGCCAGCAAGGCACCGGCTACGTAAAAACTTTTACTGAGCGGATGAGCCATAAATCTATTCGGTCATTTCTTTCTGATTGACTTCCGAGGCTCCATTGCGACGCAGCAACTCGGTCAGGCTCGGAAGTTGCGAGCTGGTTTCATCCAACTCAATGGCCATCACAAACTTGTCGTCGGTGGCCCGCACGTCCATCACGTTGGTTTTGATTTTGGGGAACAGGCCGCTGATGGTGTAGAAGGTAATCATCATACCGAAGGCCGTGAACAACACCGTCAGTTCGAAGCTGACGGGAATGAAGGCAGGCAGCGAGATGTGGGGCTTGCCACCGATGTTCATCGGCCAGTCGAAGCCCAGCATATAAATCTGCATCCACAGCGCAAAGCTCAAGCCGGTAAGGCCGAAGAAAAACGCCGCAATGGGCAACCGCGAACGCTCGATGCCGAGCGCATCGTCAATGCCGTGGACCGGAAAAGGCGAGAACACGTCGTGGATTTTCACCCCGGCCGCCCGGATATTTTCGATGGCGTGGAGCAGAACATCTTCGTCCTCGAAGATGCCCAGGGCATAGCGCTTAGTCATGTTTATCGTAGTTTACGGGAGCCGAAGCCGGTACGCCGGGGGTGTTGACGGTAGCGGGCGCTGCCGTGGCGGGAGCCGCGTGGCCGGCGTTGGGGTTGTAAGTTGGGCCGTTGTCCACCGTGTACTTCAGGATGGTTTTTACCTCCGCCATGTTGATGACGGGGAAGAACTTGGCGAACAACAGGAACAGCGTGAAAAACAGGCCCAGGGTGCCGACGTACACCCCGATGTCGATGATGGTGGGCGAAAACATGGCCCACGACGACGGCAGGTAGTCGCGGTGCAGCGAGGTAACGATGATAACGAAGCGCTCGAACCACATCCCGATGTTCACGATGATGGATAGGATGAAGGTCAGCACCAAGCTGTAGCGTACCCGACGGAACCACACGAGCTGCGGCGTGATGACGTTGCAGGTCATCATGGCGGCGTAGGCCCACCAGTACGGGCCGGTGGCGCGGTTGATAAAGGCGTACTGCTCAAACTCGACCTGCGAATACCAGGCGATGAAGAACTCGGTGATGTAGGCCACGCCCACCACGGAGCCAGTTACCATCATGATTTTGTTCATCAACGCGATGTGTTCCAGCGTGATGTAGTCTTCAAGCTTGAACGTGACGCGGGTGATGAGCATCAGCGTCAGCACCATTGCGAAGCCGGAGAAAATGGCGCCGGCCACGAAGTAGGGCGGGAAAATGGTGGTGTGCCAGCCTGGTACAATGGAAGTAGCAAAGTCCATCGACACAATGGTGTGAACCGAAAGTACGAGCGGGGTTGAGATGCCGGCCAGGATGAGCGACACCGTCTCGTAACGCGACCAATGCTTGGCCGAGCCTTTCCAGTTGAAGCTCAGCAACGAGTAGGCAATCTTGGATATTTTGCCCGTGGCACGGTCGCGGATGGTAGCAAAATCGGGTACCAGACCCGTGTACCAGAACACCAGCGACACCGAGAAATAGGTGGAGATAGCAAACACGTCCCAGAGCAAGGGCGAGTTGAAGTTGCCCCACAGCGAACCGTAAGTGTTTTGCAACGGGAATACCCAAAACGCCATCCAGGGCCGGCCCATGTGCAAAATTGGAAATTGGGCAGCGCAAATCACGGCGAAAATCGTCATGGCTTCGGCGGCGCGGTTGATGCTGCTGCGCCATTTCTGACGAAAGAGCAGCAACACGGCCGAAATCAGGGTGCCAGCGTGGCCGATGCCCACCCACCACACGAAGTTGGTGATGTCCCAAGCCCAGTCCACGGTTTTGTTGAGGCCCCACTCGCCGATGCCGAACCACAGGGTGCGGTACACGGAGTAGAAAAAGATGCCCAGGAAAACAAGCGCGACCGCGAAGGCGGCCATCCAACGGATGTTGGGAGCGGCCTCAACCTGCCGGCTAATGTCCTCGGTTACGTCGTGGTACGTCTTCCCCCCGGTAATGAGCGGTTCGCGTACGGCTGATACGTGTTGCATAATGGAAGTTGGGGGGTTCGTTTACTGACTGTTGACGGGTACTAGGCCGTGTGTTCTTCGGCAAAGAATTTAGCATCCGAATTACGAATCTTGGTCAGATACGTCACGTTGGGCTGCACGTTGATGCTGTCGAGCGAGTGGAAAGCGCGTTCGCCATCCTCGCGCTTGAGGAGCTTATGGATTTCGCTGGCCGGGTCGCGCATATCGCCGAACACAATGGCATCGGTGGGGCACGACTGGGCGCAGGCGGTGGTGATTTCACCGTCCACCGGGCGGCGTTTCTGCTTCTTGGCCTCGAGCTTACCGAGTTGAATACGCTGGACGCAGAAAGAACATTTCTCCATTACGCCCCGTGCCCGAACGGTCACGTCGGGGTTGAGCACCATCCGGCCCAGGTCGGTGAACATATGGCCGTTTACGACCTCAAACTTGTCGTTGGAGTAGTACGAGAACCAGTTGAAGCGACGAACTTTGTACGGGCAGTTGTTGGCGCAGTAGCGGGTGCCAATGCAGCGGTTGTACGTCATCTGGTTCAACCCTTCGGAGCTGTGCGTGGTGGCCAGCACGGGGCACACCGTTTCGCAGGGCGCGTGGTTGCACTGCTGGCACATCATGGGCTGGAAAATCACCTGCGGGTTGTCCGACGGGTCTTCCATGGCCTTGTAAGTTGCCACCTTACCTTTTTCGTCAAACTCGGTTTTGTGGTGGTCCGACGAATAGTAGCGGTCGATGCGAATCCAGTGCATCTCGCGGCGGTTGATGACCTGCTGCTTGCCGACGACGGCGACGTTGTTTTCGGCCTGGCACCCAATCACGCACGAGCCGCAGCCGATGCACGAGTTGAGGTCAATCGCCATGCCCCAGTGGTGATTATTGTACTGGTAGTCTTGCCAGAGCGATACCTTGCTCGGCTTTTCGAGGCCGTCGGGAGTTACTACTTTTTCGTACTCCGTGACTTCCTTGGGGTTGGTGCGGTAGTTGGCGAGGGTATTTTCCTGCACCACCGGCTTGCGGTCCATCAGCGTCTGGTGCGTCTGGGTCTGGGCAATGGGCGAAGAAGCACCGGTTTTGGTAAGGGTTACAACGCCCTGGTACTGAATACCAACGGTGTTGGCCATCGCCAGAGGCGCAGCGTTTTCGCCTACTTTATCGCCTACCTTACCAGCCAGAACGCGACCGTAGCCGAGCGCAATGCTAACTGTGTCGTTTGTTTGACCCGGCTGCACCAGCACGGGCAATTCGATGGAGTAGCCGTTGCCGGTAACTTTCAGCACGTCGCCTTGCGACCATTCTTTTTCGACGGCCATCTTGCGCGGCACGGCCACGTAATTGCCCCAGGTGGCTTTGCTGATGGGGTCGGGCAGTTCTTGCAGGAAAGGGTTGTTCGACTCGCAACCGGCGATACCGATGCCAACCTTCTCGTACAAAGCTACTTCCACGCCGCTGGGCTTGGGGGTGCTGTTGATGCGCGATACGGCATCAGCGGCACTCATGGCCCCGCCCAGCATGGTGAGGGCCGCTTGGTTATCGGACCCGATGGCTACGCCGTCGTGGACGGCCTGGTCCCAGGCAGTCTGACCACCGCCCGTCATGCGCTGGAAGTTGGTCCGCAGGAAGTTGTAGTAGCTCGTGTTATTGCCCGACCAGCGGAGCAGGGTTTCCTGTGCTTGCCGAGTCGAGAAAATAGGCGAAATAGCGGGCTGCGACAGGCTCAAAAAGCCTTTTTTTGGCTCGAAGTCATTCCACGATTCCAGCCAATGATGGTCGGGCGCAGCGAATTCGCACAGGTTGCCGGTTTCATCAAGGCGGTCGTTGAGGGAAATGGTGAGCTTGACCTTTTGGAGGGCAGCGGCAACCTGCTTGCCCATCGGGTGGTTGTACACCGGGTTAGCGTGGTAGAAAATCACCGCGCCCACCTGGCCGGCGGCCATGTCGGTTACGAGCTTGGCCATCCGCACGTCGTCGCCCTGGCGCACGTAGCTGGGAGCGGTCAAATCGACCGTCGTGCCCACGTTGCCGAGGGCGGCGTTGATGGCGGCGACCAGCGTTTGCACAGCCGGGTCGTTGGAGCCCGACACCACAAGGCCGGCACCCTTGTTGGCTTGCAGCAGCGCGGCGGCGGCCTTTAAGGTAGCGTTTTCGCTCATCGGCGAAGTGGCACCGCCCACGATGGCACCGTACAGCGCGGTGGCAACTGCTCCAATCTCCGAGGGCTTCACCGGCACCCGCACATCGGCGTTGGAGCCGGTGAGGGTCATGGCAGTTTCGAACTGGTAGTGCTTCGACATGGTGCGCTTGTCGGTGCACACCTTGCGGTTTTTGACGTACTGCTTGGCGTACTCGACGGGCGAAATCCAGGTGCCCAAGAAGTCGGCGTTGAGGCTGACGATGACGTTGGCCTTGCTGAAATCGTAGCTCGGCAATACGCCGCCATTGGCTTGCAGCAGGCCCGTGGCCGACTGCGCGTCGTACATGACGTGCTCCAGGCGTGGGTAACGGGCCGCGAACTCAAAAATAGCCCGGCGGGTGCTGGGGCTGATGATGGTCGGGGTAATGAGGGCGATGGTACCCGTGGTAGCGGCCAACCGTGCTCGTACCTGCTTGTCGAGTTCGGTAGCAGTCACCTGCTTCTTGTTGATGGCGAAATGCTCCAGGCGCCCGCCATCATATAAACTCAAAACCGCTGCCTGAGCGCGGGCGGAGAGGCCACCACGGGTAATGGGCGACTCAGGATTACCCTCAAGCTTGATGGGCCGGCCCTCGCGGGTTTTCACGAGCACGGCGTTGTAGTCAGCACCGTTGAAGTACGTGGAAGCGTAGAAGTTAGGAATGGACGGGTCCACTTCCTCGGGCTTGACGAGGTAGGGAATGGCCTTCCGCACCGGCTTCTCGCACGAGGCCAGCGTAGCGGCGGCCACGCCAAAACCCATGAGCTTGAGGAAGTCGCGGCGCGGGGCCACCGATTCGTCGGTAGTCTCGTGCTTCTCCTTCACCGGCATGAACTCGGCAAACGCCGACGACATAAAGTCGGGCGTTTGTTCCAGCTCCTCGATTCCTTTCCAGTACTTCATTCTTTTTAGGGACTTAGGGACTTAGGGCTTAGGGGCTTAGAGATTCTAAGCCGATAGCATTAGGTCAGCGGGCAAGCTTGTATTATCAATGAATGGGCAGGCAAGTTGGGTAGGAAAACTTTGGTGTCTTAGAGCAAATTAGCAGCAAACAGCGCTACTAAGTCCCTAAATCCTAAGCTCCTAAAATCTACCTAGTAGTGGCACTTCGAGCACTCGGTGCCGCCGTTGGACGACACGGTGAAGGGAGCGCCGGCGTTCTTGGTATCGTGCAGCTTCACCAGGTTGTCGTAGTAAGCGTTGCCCTTGGTGGTGAGCGGCGTTTCGCGGTGGCAGTTGATGCACCAGCCCATCGTGAGGGCCGAATACTGGTACACTACTTCCATGTTTTGAATGGGGCCGTGGCAGGTCTGGCACTGAATGCCGGCCACTTGCGTGTGCTGGGAGTGGTTGAAATACGCTAAATCGGGCAGATTGTGGATGCGAACCCACTGAATGGGCTGCTTGCGCTCGATGGCCCGGTAGATTTTCTTGATTTCGGGCGACTCCGTCTTAATCTGCGAGTGGCAGTTCATGCAGATGTTGGCCGAAGGAATGTTGGCCGACTTGCTCTTGTACACCGACGTGTGGCAGTAGGCGCAGTTAATCTGGTTGGTACCGGCGTGCAGCTTGTGCGAGAAAGCAATGGGCTGCGTGGGCTGATAGCCTTGGTTCAGGCCCACGGCCATCACGCTTTGCACACCTTCGTAAAGCAATACAAGGGCGAAAACCGTTCCCACAACCCCACGCAGCATGGGCGAGCGGTAAAACTTGCCCCAATCGAAGCGCTGCTC
>JANYFQ010000111.1 GCA_025362615.1 Hymenobacter sp.
CGGCGACGGTGGCGTTCAAGGGCATTTTGCGCCAGCCCGACAACCTGGCCGTGGCCGACCTCAACGCCGACGGCCGCCCCGACCTGGTGCTGGCCGCCGACCTGGGCAACGGCGGCATCCTGGTGGGCCTGACGCAGGCCGGCGGGCGGCTGGGCGAACTCGTGAACTACCCCTCCGGGCCGTACTACAGCCCCCGCAGCGTGGCGTTGGCCGACGTGGACGGCGACGGGCAGACCGATGCCGTCGTGACCAACGGCGCGGACTTTCGCCTCGACTCGACGGTGGTGGTGGTGCCGGGGCGAGGGGGCGGCACGTTCGGGCCGCCCCGCGCCTACCTGTCGGTGTGGGGCCCCACGGCCCTGACCGACCTCAACGGCGACGGCCGGCCCGACCTGCTGACCGTCAGCGCACAAGCCCTGGCGGTCCGCCACGGCGGCAAGGGCGGCTTCGGGCCGCCCACCGCGCTGCCCGGCCTGGGTTTCAAGCCCAACAGCCTGGCCGTGGCCGATGTGAACGGCGACGGCCGCCCCGACCTCGTGACCACCCACAACCGCACCCGCATCGCCGAACCCGGCCAGGCCTGGGCAGCAGTGCGCCTGGCCCTGCCCGGCGGCAGCTGGGGCCCGCCCGCCGACTACCCCATCGGCCCCGTTTACGCCGACAAGGTGCGCCTGACCGACGTGAACGGCGACGGCCGCCCCGACCTCGTGAGCCTGAACAACAACGAAAATGCCGTGCAGGTCCGGCTCAACCAAGGGTTGTAGCAAAAGCCAACAAGCCAGGCCCGAACAAAAAACCAGGCCCAACCAGGCAAGAAACCTCCGAGGCAACGACCACCCGCGTGAACAAGGCAGGACGCCAACCCCACAAACGAGAAAATTTCGTGCAATTCCCCCAATTCGTTTAATTCGTGATTGACACCATCGTTGCGCTCTCCACGCCCGCCGGGGCCGGGGCCCTGGCCGTCGTGCGCCTCTCCGGCCCCGACGCTGTGGCCGTGGCCCAGCGCCTGTTTTCCAAGCCCAACCTGGCCAGCAAGCCCGGCCACACCCTGCACCACGGCACCCTGCGCGACCCCGAAAACCAGGAAGTGCTGGACGACGTGGTGCTGGCCCTCTACCGTGCCCCGCGCTCGTTCACGCGCGAAGACACCGTGGAAATAAGCTGCCACGGCTCCGACTACGTGGTGCAACAGGTGCTGGGCTGCCTGCTGCGGCAAGGCGCCCGGCTGGCCGAAGCCGGCGAGTTTACCAAGCGGGCGTTCTTGAACGGGGCCCTGGATTTGGCCCAGGCCGAAGCCGTGGCCGACCTCATCGCCGCCGACTCGGCCCTCTCCCACCAGGTGGCTCTCAACCAGTTGCGGGGCGGCTTTTCGGACGAGCTGCGGGGGTTGCGGGCGCAGCTTATCACGTTTGCCGCCCTGCTGGAGCTGGAGCTGGATTTTGGCGAGGAAGACGTGGAGTTTGCCGACCGCAGCGGCCTGACGCGGCTGCTGGCCGAAGTGGGCGGCGTAGTGGCCGGGCTGCTGCGTTCATTCGAGCTGGGCAACGTCATCAAAAACGGCGTCACGACCGTCATCGCCGGGCGGCCCAATGCCGGCAAATCGACCTTGCTCAACGCCTTGCTGCGCGAAGAACGGGCCATTGTGTCGGCCACGCCCGGCACCACCCGCGACTTTATTGAGGACGAGGTGAGCCTCGACGGCATCCGCTTCCGCTTCGTGGACACGGCCGGCCTGCGCGACAACCCGGCCGACGAAGTAGAGGCCATCGGCGTGCAGCGCACCCGGCAGCGCATCGGCCAGGCCGCCCTGCTGCTGTACTTGTTCGACCTCGCGGAGCTAACCCCCGCCGAGGTAGCCGCCGACGTGGCGACCCTCACCGCCCACCTGCCCCGGCTGCCAGTGCTGCGCGTCGGCAACAAGCTGGACGTGGCCAGCGCCGCCCAGCTAGCGGCTTTCGCGGCCGTTGAGAACGAGGCAACCGCCCCGGAAGCAGCCAATAAGCAACCCGCAACCATCCTGCTGGCTGCCAACCAGGGCCGGGGGCTGGCCGCCCTGCAAACCGCCCTGCTGGCCCAGGTGCGGGGCGCGGGCCTGGCGGGCACCGGCACGGCCACCATCGTCACCAACGTGCGCCACGCCCGCGCCCTGGCGGCCGCCGCCGGGCACCTGGCGGCCGTCGAGGCCGGGCTGGCCACCGGGCGCGGCACCGAGCTGCTGGCCGCCGATTTGCGCCACGCCCTGGGCGCGCTGGGCGAAATTACCGGGGAGATTTCGTCGGACGACCTGCTCACGAGCATCTTCACCCAGTTCTGCATTGGGAAGTAGGCGGAGTACCCCGAGCGCTGCTG
>JANYFQ010000145.1 GCA_025362615.1 Hymenobacter sp.
CGTGCGTCAATTCGGCCAAGTGGTCCGCCAGGTAGGTGCCGGTGTAATTGACTTGGCTGCTGAGCAAAAATTGGCCGTAAAGTTCCGCCGTGACCTTCATGTTTTTATCGGCAAGTTAAGCCTTTTTGCGTAAGTCCTAAACAATTTATTTGTTTTTGAGAAATAATTAAACTTATTGTTTTTCAATGATTTGCACTGTTTGCTGACGCAGCTTTTCTAGAATTTAACTTTAAATTGAAAAATTTGCCATAGCTTTCGGCGTAAATCAACCCTTTTACCCCAAACATCATGGCATTCACTGGAAACGAAGGCGCTCCCATCGACGCGGAAATTGCTGGCGACTGGACCCGCCGCTACCGCACCAAAAATCCGGGGGCCACAGAAGGCCATTTTTTTGGGCGCGTTATTCTCGAACAACTGCTGGCCGAAAGCGGCAGCGAGGGCATTCGCTTTTACTACGGCCTTACCCCCGACGGTGCCCGGCAACTGCTGGCTGTGGCCGCTGACGCCGAGCAAAACGATATGCTAGACAAAAACTGTATCGTGGCCGATGACGCAATGGCAGTCCCGCCTCATGGCAGCACCCCCAACGTCCTCAACAGCTAACCACGCACCTGGCCGGCAGCACTTCGGCCAAGGAGCCCGCATTGTATGACCATGAACTTAGCGAGCTTGAGCTACGGACTGCAATGGCTCATGCAAGTGAGCGTACTCGTGCCGCTGCTGGTGTGCTGGCGCAATTGGCCGGCGTTGGCGGCACCGTTGCGCCGGCTGGCCTGGTATTTTCCGCTCTCGATTGCAAGCGTCGTCGTCGCACGCGGACTGGCATACGCGTGGGCATTGGGGTATCAAATGAACAATTACCCTCCCATTATTTTATTTAACACCGGCAAAATTGTGGTCCTGGGATGGGCGTTGCGGCAGGCGCTGCGCGACCAGGGTGCCCGGCGCATCGCCGGAACCATCTTGGCGCTGGGGCTGACCACAATAGCGGTGGGGTTGCTGGGGCTGCCCCTGATAGCGATGACAACGGTGGCCCGCCTGGCCCAGTGCGTGGTGCTGGCCGTGGTGGCGCTGGCCTACCTCGAGCAGCTCAGCCGCAGCCCCGATGAGGCGCTAAACGAAGACCCCTACTTCTGGCTTAGCACGGGGCAGTTGGTATATTCTGCCACTACCGTGGTGGCCATCAGCCTGATGGAGCTGGAAAACAACAAGCTGTTTTCAGATTTTACCTTCCTTTTTATTTCGGTGGCGGGCTTGTTTCAAAACTTTACCCTCACCAAAACCTACCTCGCGGGCCGCTTGCCCAAGGAGGCTAAGGTGCTCTAGCCCGCCGCCGTGGTGCTCTCTTTGTTCTTACTGGTTTCGCTGCTGCTGCCCGTGCTACTGGCCACGGGCTTGCTGCTGCTGCTGGTGCTGGGCGTGGTGCTGCTGCTGGTGCGCGGCCGGCGGCAGCACTACCAGCAGCGGCAACTACTGGCCCAGGCCCAGGAAGCTGCCCAGCAGCAAGCCCTGGCCGCCGCGCTCGTGGCCCAGGAAGACGAACGCCAGCGCATTGCCGGCGAGCTCCACGACGGCGTGGGCACCATCCTAGCCCTGGCGCGGCTGCACCTGTTTGCCGCCGGTACGCCGCTCCTCCCCGAAGTTGTGGCCCTGCTCGACCAGTCCATCACCGAGGTGCGGCGCATTTCGCGCAACCTCCAGCCGGCCACGCTTCAGCAAATGGGGCTGGTGCCGGCGCTACGGGCCCTGGCCCAGGCCGTACCCCCCGAAAACGGCCTCGCCGTGCGCATCGTGGCGCCGGCGCTGCCGGGCCGCCTCACGCCGGCCCACGAGCTGATGGTGTACCGCATTGCCCAGGAACTCCTTAGCAACGGCCTGCGCCACGCCCAGGCCCGGCACATTGTGCTCGAAATTGCCCCTTCGGCCACCCATCTATTGCTCACGTACACCGACGACGGCACCGGCTTCGACCTTCCGGCCCTGGACGAACAGCCCGCCCCCGGCCCCCACGGCCACCCTGCGGGCATGGGCCTCATCAACCTGCGCAGCCGCGTGGCCGTGCTCGGCGGCCAGCTGCGCTACGAATCGGCCCCCGCGCAGGGCACCCGCGTGGTGGCCGAACTGCCCGTGGCTTACCGCTCGGCGGATGATGGGTAAGGTTGGTGCTTGAGTGAACAAGTTCACAAAGCAGGCGTTAATCAAAACAATCTCAGTGGCTTCGTTCAACCGAACACTTAAAACTCAACACCTAAAACCGAACACCAAACCCATGTCCTTCCCTCCCGTGCGCCTGGCCATTGTTGATGACCACATCTTGTTCCGCAAGGGCCTGCGGGCCTTGCTCAGCTCCTACCCCGGCATCGAAATTGTGGGAGAAGCCGGCAACGGCCAGGAACTCCTCGAACTACTCGATGCGGGCACCGTGGCCGATGTGGTACTGATGGATATGCAAATGCCCGTCCTCGACGGCCTGCAAACCACGCGCTTGCTGCGCGGGCAGTACCCGGCCGTGCGCGTCGTCATCATCTCGATGCACGACGATGCCTCGCTGGTGCAAACCGTACTCGCCGACGGGGCCAGCGCTTATCTCATCAAAAACACCTCGCCCGAGGAAGTCCGCAACGCCGTGCTGGCGGCGGCGGGGCGGGAGAGATAATTATGAATTATGAATTATGAATTTTTAAAGCACACAGTGAAGAAAGTAAAGTGAGCAGGGAAAAAATAATTCATAATTCATAATTCATAATTCATAATTCATAATTCATAATTATTTCACAGCGT
>JANYFQ010000219.1 GCA_025362615.1 Hymenobacter sp.
TTGTCGTTGAGCCGCGAGTTGAAACAGGTGCCGCTGGCGCGGGTGCAGCCCGGTGATGTGCTCATTCACGGGGGCAGCCCCGGCCACGCCGTGCTGGTGCTGGACGTGGCCGAGAATACCGCCACGCACCAACGCTACCTGCTTCTGGGCCAGAGCTATATGCCAGCCCAAAGCATCCACGTCCTGCGCGACCCGGCTGTTGGCGCTGCCCCAACTGCGGCTTGGTTTGCCGTGCCGCAAGCCCCCACCGGCGATAATTTCTTTACGCCCGAATGGTCGTTTGAGGAAACGGAGCTGGCCCGTTTTTAGGCCCGCCCAGCCTCCCGCCTACGCCATCACGCCGGCCGGCACGGCGTGCAAAATCAGCCACACCAGTTCGCGCAAAATTTCGCCGTCGTCCATCGAGCCGCTGCCTATGCCTTTGCTTTGGGCATCGGCGCGGCGGATGAGGTGGATGATGTCGGCGACGCGGGCGGGCGGGTAGGCCCGCAGGGCCTGCTGAAAATCGCGCTGGGCGAAGGAGTTCATAATGCCCAGGCTCTTGTACACGCCGTCGTTGGGGTTGGGGCCGGCTTGGTGGAGCACGAGCAGCTTGCTGAAAAAGCCGAAGAGCAGCGTCAGGTTCGGGATGATGGGGTTGTTTTTGGGGTTGGCGGCGAAGTACGTCAGGATGCGGTTGGCCTTGAGCACATCGCGCTGAATGAGGGCTTTTTGCAGCTCAAAAATGTTGTAATCCTTGCTGATGCCCACCAGGCGTTGCACCAGTTCTTCATCAATGGGTTGGTTGGGTTTGAGGTTGAGGGCCAGCTTATCCAGTTCGTTCGCCAAGCGGGCCAGGTCGGCCCCGATGTACTCGGCGAGCATGGCCGTGGCCTGGCCCGTGATGCTGAGGACCCGCGCCCGCACATTGGCCGCCAGCCACTGCGGTATGGCGTTGTCGTAGAGCTTTTTGCTGGTCATGAGCGCTGCGGCGGGCGCGTCTTTCCCAGCCAGGAGCTTGCCGAGCTTCTTGCGGCTGTCGAGGGTTTTGTGCTTGTAACACAGCACCAAAACGGTGCTGGCGAGCGGCTTTTTAAGATAAGCTTCGAGCAGCGGCCAGCTTTTTTCGGCTTCGAGGTCGGCGATGGACTGGGCTTCTTTGACGATGACGAGGCGGCGGTCGGCCATCATCGGAAACTGCTTGGCCTGGCCCAGCACGGCGGCCACGTCCACGTCCTTGCCGTACAAAATGCTCTGGTTGAAGCTGCGCTCGGCAGCGGGCAGCACGGCGGCTTCGAGGGCATCGGCCACCACGTCAATGTTGTACGGCTCATCGCCCTGCAAAAAATACACCGGCAGAAACTGCCCTTGTTTGATTTGCTTAAGAAGCGCGTCGGATTCTTGAGTCAATGAGTGAATAAGTGAATGAGTGAATAAGCGAGTGAATGGCCGCTGCCCGTCGTTTCGGGGCCGCTTTCTTCCTCAATTACGAGCAAAGGTAAAGTGCCCTTGTACCTTTGAGACGGGTTTGAAACTACGCCACTAGCTGGCCGAAAAGCCGCTGCTTCCTCAAAATCACTCATTCACTCATTCGCTCACTCACTCCTTGAATTTACTTGACGAACTCCGCTGGCGCGGGATGTTTCACGACATGATGCCCGGCACGGCCGAACACCTGGCCGCCCACGCGCCCGTGTCGGGCTATATCGGCTTCGACCCCACGGCCGCCTCGCTGCACATCGGCAACCTGGCCACCATCATGCTGCTCGTGCATTTGCAGCGGGCCGGCCACCGCCCCGTGGCCCTCGTGGGCGGCGCGACGGGCATGATTGGCGACCCCAGCGGCAAGTCGGCCGAGCGCAATTTGCTCGACGAAACAACCCTCCGCGCCAACCAAGCCGGTATCCGGGCGCAGCTCGAAAAATTTCTGGTTTTTGACGACTCGCCGACCGGGGCGCTCGTGGTTAATAATTACGACTGGTTCAAGAACTTCGGCTTTCTGAATTTTCTGCGCGAGGTGGGCAAGCACCTCACCGTGAACTATATGATGGCCAAAGACTCGGTGAAGCGCCGCATCGGCGGCAGCGAGGACGGGGCCGAGAGCAACGGCATTAGTTACACCGAATTCAGCTACCAGCTCCTGCAAGGCTACGATTTCGTCCACCTTTACAAAACCCTCCACTGCACCCTGCAAATGGGCGCCTCCGACCAGTGGGGCAACATCACGACCGGCACCGAACTCATCCGCCGGTTGGGAAATGATGTTTCTGGTTTCTCATTGCTTGTTTCCGGCTCGGAAGAAACAGCGCAGCCAACCGAAAATCCTCAACAAGAAACAAGAAACAAGAAACAAGAAACCCCCAAAGCCTACGCCCTCACCGGCCAGCTCATCACCAAAGCCGACGGCACCAAGTACGGCAAATCCGAAACCGGCACCGTCTGGCTCGACCCGGCCCTGACCTCGCCCTACCAGTTTTACCAGTTCTTCCTCAACGCCGCCGATGCCGACGTACTGCGGCTCATCCGCGTGTTTACGCTGCTGCCGCAGGCCGAAATCGAAGCCCTGGAGGCCCAGCACGCCGCCGCCCCGCACCTGCGCCTGCTGCAAAAGACGCTGGCTCTCGACGTGACAACCCGCGTTCACTCGGCCGAAGCGGCCGAAGCGGCCATCGCCGCCGCCGGCATCCTCTTCGGCCAAAGCGACTTAGCCGCCCTCCAGCGCCTTGACGAGGCGACGTTGCGCGACGTTTTCGCCGGCGTACCGTACCTGCAAATTTCCCGCGCCGACCTGGCCGGGCTCGATGTGCAAACCTTGCTTTCGGATGCCACCCAGGGCCAGATTTTGCCCTCCAAAGGCGAAGCCCGCAAGCTCATCCAAGCCAATGGCCTCAGCATCAACCGCGAAAAACTTAGCTCTCCGCAGCAATCCATTGCCGAGTTGCCGCTGCTGCTGGACAAGTACTTCGTGGTGCAAAAGGGGAAAAAGAATTATTATCTAATTGAGGTTCGGTAGGTCAGTGGTCGGATGAATCGCCCGAAGGGCTTCGTCCGACCACTGACCGTAGAACAGCTCGCGGCTGAACAAAAATCGGATGAAACGAAGTGTGGCGTAGCCAATCGCTCGTAGGGATTCATCCGACGAGTGCGAATTGAACGGCTCGCGTGAGGGCCATTTTGGGCAGCCTACGCGAAGCGAAGCAGGAACTTCGCGGTACAAGCTATGGGGCGGCCTTCGCCTGACCACTGCCGTATTGCACAAAAAAAGCCCCGCCAATGGCGGGGCTTTTTGCTAATTAAGCAAACGGCTGCTTACTTCTTCTTGGCCGGAGCGGCTTTTTTGGCGGCCGGAGCGGCTTTTTTGGCGGCTGGGGCAGCTTTTTTAGCGGCCGGGGCAGCACCTGCCTTGGCGTCGTTCTTCATGTTCTGCACCTCCAGGCGGATGGCCTGGGCGTGGTTCTTCAGTTCCTGCATCCCCTTGCGAACGCGGGTGCCGGCGGCCGAATTGTTTTTGTCGTACGACTTATCGAAGTCGTCCTCCAACGAGTGGATAAGGTCTTTGAGGGTTTTGAAGGGGTTGGCCATTGGGTTGGTTGGGGGTTGGGTGAAGAAAAGTGGATGCTTTTCGCGGGGCTAATATACAAGTAAATTCAATACGAGCAAGTTTTTTGGCTTTTTTTGAAAACCCTATTTAGCGGCTTCGTGGCCACTTTTTCGGTCGGCATTGCGCGATTTTGATTTTTTGACGAGCCGTGGGCAGAGCGGAATAATGCAAAAAAGCACTGGTGGCCTCGTCCGGCCGCCAGTGCTTTTGCTGGTTGATTGAAACGCGAAACCGCGCCGCTAGGCAACCTGCGCCGCTTGCGGCGCTTTGCTGTAAAGCCCTTTGTCGAGCTTAGCGGCCACGGCCTCGAAGGCGGTGATGGTTTGGGCCACGTCGGCGAGCGTATGCACGGCCGTGGGGATGAGGCGGAGCATAATCACGCCCTTGGGCACCACCGGATACACGACAATGGAGCAGAAAACCCCGTGATTCTCACGTAAATCGAAGGTCAGGGCCGTGGCATCGGGGATTTCGCCGTTGAGCAGCACCGGCGTCACCGGCGACTCGGTGGTGCCGATGTTGAAGCCTTTTTCGCGCAGCCCGCCTTGCAAGGCCCGCACG
>JANYFQ010000228.1 GCA_025362615.1 Hymenobacter sp.
ATTGTTGCATTGCTAAATTGTTGCTCATGCGGTCCCAGAACAACACTGCGCTCCCCGCGTTTTTGCCACTGCGCCCACTGCGGCACATATCCCAGAACGAAACCCAAAAACCAGCAACACCCGTTGAAAAACGCACTTAAACTTCTGGCTTTTACGGTGCTGCTTTTGACCGCCGCACCAGCGCAGGCGCAGGCACCCAGCCAATCCGCGCCGCCGCTTACGGCCCCGGCCGTTGGGCCGCTGCCCGCTACCCCCGAGGCTGCCACCGCGCCCACCGGCCTGCGCCTGCCGCCCGACCGCACCGTGCCCCTGGCCCGCCGCAGCTACGATGCCAACCGGCTCGACGAGTTGGCCAGCGAGCGCGAGTTCCGGTACATTGAGGAGAAAATAACTGCCCAAACCAGCCCCTGGGCCGCGTTTTGGCAGCGGCTGCTGCAACGGCTGGCGGGCTGGGGCAGCAAACCCAGCTACTCAGGGTTTTGGCGCTGGGTGATTTACGCCGGGCTGGTGGCGGCGGGCGTGTTTGTGGTGCTGCGGCTGCTGCAAGTAGATTTTACGGCCCTTTTCGGGCGTAAGCCGCGCCCCGTGGCCCTGGCCTACAACACGGAAGTGGAAAACATCCACGAAGTCAATTTCCCCGACCGCCTGGCTGAAGCCGAAGCCACCGGCAACCTGCGCCTGGCCGTGCGCCTGGGCTACCTGGCCCTGCTCAAGCAGCTCACCGACCGCGACCTAATTCAGTGGAAACCCGACAAAACCAACCACGCCTACCTCCACGAACTGCCCGACAACGGGCCGCTGCGGGCTGATTTCCGCGAAATCCTGCGGCAGTTCGAGTACGTGTGGTACGGCGAGTGGCCGCTCGGTCCGGCCCAGTACCGGCGCGTACGCGACGGCCACCAC
Source organism: Hymenobacter sp. (assembly GCA_025362615.1). GTDB lineage: Bacteria > Bacteroidota > Bacteroidia > Cytophagales > Hymenobacteraceae > Hymenobacter. The sequence goes on from JANYFQ010000228.1 coordinate 904, forward strand.
GCCTTCGCTCAACAAGTGGCCGCCACGCGCCTCGTGGCCACCCGCTAATTTCGCCGCCGCCCACTGCCGTCATCGCTACCATGAACAAATCTTTTCGCTGGGTATTGCTGGGCTTGCTGCTGCTGTTTGGGGCTTACGTCGCCCTCGAATACAACCGCCCCCGGCCCCTCGACTGGCGCCTGAGCTTCGCCAACAACGACAAAATACCTTACGGCACCTTCGTGCTTTTCGACCAACTGCCGGGCCTGCTCGGCACCGACTCGGTGCGCGAGGTGCGGGTGCCGATTTACAGCCAACTTACTGGCGAAAAAGACGCTGAGCAGCAAAAAAGCGGCCTGAGCATCGCCATCGAAGACAGTGTGATTGCCGAAAACCCACCAGAAACCGAGGCCCAGAACGACGACGAATTATCGTCATCGGCCGGGGACACCAGCAACGCCGGGACAGTCGGAGAAGAAGGCAGTTCGGCGGCTGATGCTGATGCCGAAACGGCTGCCGCCGACACAAACGACCCCGGCAGCACCGACGACCTCGCCCCCACCCCACTGCCCGAAACCGCCCCGGTGCTCCGGCCTGGGCTGCGGGCCAACTACCTCATCGTCAATCAATACTTCCAGGCCGAAGGCCCCGACACCCGCGCCCTGCTCGAATTCGTGCGCCAGGGCAACGACGTGTTCATCGCCGCCGAAGACTTCGGGGCCGACACCCACGAACTGGGCGACACCCTGGGCCTGCGTACCGAGTTGCCCGATACCAGCGCCCGCAGTGCCCTGGCCGGTCAGGATTCTATTGCCGTGCGCTTTACGCACCCCGCACTGGCTGGCCCCACGTACCGGCTGCCGCCCGGCACGGGGCAGTTTTTCCGCTTCATTCGTCCCCGGCCCGGCCGGGTGCTGGCCGTGGATGGGCAAGGCCGGCCGGTGTACGTGCGGATGGATTTTGGTGCCGGCCACTTTTACCTGTGCTCGGTACCGCTGGCTTTCACCAACTACTTCGTGCTCCGGCCCGCCACCCGGAAATTTGCCGAAGGGGCCTTGCGTTACCTGCCGGCCCGGCCCGTGTGGTGGGACGAATTCAGCAAGCGCGGCCGGACCGGCGACCAATCGCGCCTGCGGCTGATTTTTGACCACGCCCCGCTGCGCCTGGCCTGGTACGTGCTGCTGGGCGGGGTGCTGCTGTTTGTGCTGTTTGAAGCCCGGCGGCGGCAGCGCATCATTCCCACCATCAAACCGTTGCCCAACACCACGCTGTTGTTTGCCAGCACCGTGGCCGGCCTCTACCGGCAGGGCAGTACGCACGGCCCCATCGCCGAAAAAAAGGTGGCCCTGTTTCTTGATTTCCTCCGCACCCGGTTTCAGGAAACAGCGCCCAACCTGGCCGATGAGGACTTTCGGCAGCGCCTGAGCCAGAAATCGGGCTTGCCCCGCCCCCGCGTCGATGAACTGCTGCGACTGGTGAATTTTGCCCGCACTGCCCCCCAGGTATCCGACCGCGAGTTGGCGACGTTGAGCCGCGCCCTCAACGATTTTAGACGCGAGGCGAGGTAAAGTAAGCTGTTGGCTTCTAGATGACAGTCATTAATTTTTTTGTATTTTCAATCAAGGTTGTGGAGTTTTTGCCCCACGCTGTTTTTTTCAATCGCCGCCTTTTCATGGAACCCGAAAACCTCCCCGCTGCCCCCGAACCCGCCGGCGCAGTGCCCATCGCCGAAACCGTCGGCGCAGCGCCCACCGCCGAAACGATGTCCCCCGCCACCGACCCGGCCCCGCTGCCCGAAACCGAGCCCGACTTCGCGCCCCGCACCGACTTTGCCCGGCTGGGTGATAAAACGGCCGCCGTGCGCCGCGAAATCGGCAAAATCATCGTCGGCCAAACCGAGCTGCTCGAACTGCTGCTGACCGCCGTGCTGGCCGACGGCCACGTTCTGCTCGAAGGTGTACCCGGCGTGGCCAAAACCCTGATGGCCAAACTACTGGCCCGCACCCTCGACGTGCCCTTCAGCCGCATTCAGTTCACGCCCGACCTCATGCCAGCCGACGTACTGGGCACGGCCGTGTTCCGGCAAAACACCGGCGAGTTTGAGTTTCGGCGCGGCCCGATTTTTTCGAGCGTTGTACTGATTGACGAAATCAACCGCGCCCCGGCCAAAACGCAATCGGCTCTGTTTGAGGTGATGGAGGAGCGCACCGTGACTCAGGACGGCACCACCTACACCATGCAGGAGCCGTTTTTGGTGCTCGCCACCCAAAACCCCATCGAGCAGGAAGGCACCTACCGCCTGCCCGAAGCCCAGCTCGACCGCTTCCTCTTCAAGCTCGCCGTGGGCTACCCCAGCACGGCCGAGGAAGTGCAGATTTTGCAGGGCCACCACGCCGGTTTCGGCGGCACCGACCTCTCGGCCGTGCGCCCCGTCCTCAGCGCCGCCGACCTGCACGAGCTGCGCCAGCAAGTGCGCCAACAGCGCGTCGAGGCCAACCTGCTGCAATACATTGCCCAGCTCGTGGGCCAGACGCGGGCGCACAAAGCCCTGTACCTCGGCGCTTCGCCCCGCGCCTCGGTGGCGCTGCTCAACAGCGCCAAAGCCCTCGCCGCCCTGCGCGGCCGCGACTTCGTAACGCCCGAAGACATTCAGTTTCTGGCCCCCAGCGTGTTGCGCCACCGCATCATGCTCACGCCGGAGCGCGAAATGGAAGGCGGCACCCCGGACGAAATCGTGAAGCAAATCGTGCAGAGCGTGGAGGTGCCGAGGTAAATGCAATACTCTACCAACTGGTTACTTGACCAATTAGCCAAAAATTCACGCATCAAGTACCTCTTCTTTTGGGGCAACCAACCGGCCAGAAACGGAAGCGTTACTAAGGCTTGCCTTAGCCAGTGGTGGATGGCCAATTTTGTAGTGGCGGGCATCACGTACCGGTCAGCCGAACACTGGATGATGGCCGAAAAAGCGCGGTTATTCAACGATGAACGGACACGGGAAATGATTCTGGCGGCCCAAAGTCCGGCCGAAGCCAAAAAGCTGGGTCGTCAAATCCAAGCATTCGACCCCGGCTTATGGGAGGCAAAAAAAACGGAAATCGTGAGGATTGGCAATTTGCATAAATTTAGCCAGCACCAAGATTTATTAAAATTTTTGCTTGCCACAAATGGTCGGATTTTAGTGGAAGCCAGCCCGGTGGATACCATCTGGGGAATCGGGCTGGATGCCGATTCCCCAGATGCCGCAACACCGACGCGCTGGCAGGGGCCTAATTTATTAGGATTTATTCTCATGGAGGTACGCGACCAATTATCCGAACAATGAGTCTGCTCCTTAACATCCCACTTTTCTAGCATTGCGGCAGGTTTCTACAGGGTATAAATAGTGCCGGCCGAAGCATTTTTGGCGGTGCTGAACGAGCGGTTTATTAAAGCTTATGCGTAAGAATTGTCGAGCTTCGTGCGCTCGTGTGCGAGATACGCCCGCTGCGGACTGCGAACGCGTAGGTTGTGCAGCCCGCCGGCCACGAGCATGACCGTATCGCGAAACCAGTCGCCGCGCACCCGCAGTTTACCGCCGACCATGTGCAAGCGCTTGATGCCGCTGTGGACGTGCTCAATTACGACGCGCAAGGGGCTTAGCATTTGGTTATAAAGCAATTGACTAAAATTCAATTCGCCTTTGGGCGGCTTCTTGTAGGGCATCTCGACCAAGACCCCCGGCGGGCGATGACCGAGGAAACCCAAATCCTGGCGCAACACACTGCCCGGCGGCAAGTGCAGCGGGTAGTCGTCGGCCACTTTTTTGTCGTGTACCCGCCCCGATTCGGTGGGCGAAAGGTAGTGCAGGTACTGCGTGTCGTCGCACAAGGTGTTGTTGGTCAGGCCGTGTCTTTTTTTTTGGCGCTGTATTCTTCTTTTTGTCCGTCCCCGTCCCCGTTCCGCGGAATGCTGCGCTCGACCCCGTCGTAGGTGAAGACCTTGTCGGGGTGGTCGGCCAGCCGCTGGGCCAGTTGCGCCCCGTCGCGCACAGGCAATAGGTGCCGGGCGGCCAAGGCCTGGTTCAGCACCTCAAGCAAGGGGCCCGCCAAACGGCTGACACGGGTTTGCGAAACGCCAAAACTGGCCGCCTGGTGCTGCTGCAATGAATTGTTTTTGAGGTAGGTAAGCAAGAAAAAAAGTTTCGTGTCGGTGCCCGCCAACGTGGCGTTGGCCCGCTCCTGGTGAACTGGCATTTTGCGCCGGGCACCGTCGAGCGTGTGGTAGCGATGGTAGCGTTCCCATAAGGGCGCAAAACCGGTGAGCAGGTCGTCAAATTCAGCCGGATGCAGGCTGGTCAAGGCCAAAAACTGCGTCGGCCGCTCCCGGAGGGCTGGATAATTCATCCCCAAAAGTACGACCCTGCCTCCCGTGTTAATCTAACTAACTTTGCCGCATAAGCTTTATT
>JANYFQ010000081.1 GCA_025362615.1 Hymenobacter sp.
AAGGCCGCCCGGCTCTTGCCGATGCTGAAAATCTGGCCGCCCGGCCCGCCCGCGCCGCCCATGCGCCGCATGATGAACCAAAAGCCCACCACAAGCAGCAGAATAAAGCCGTAGCTGCTGACGATGTTGGAGATGGACTCGCGGCTTTCGATGTTGAGCGGCAGGCGCTTGGGGGCGGGTACTGCCTGTTGCAGCGCGTCGAAATCCTTCTTAAAAACCTCGCCATTTACAACGGGGAAATACAGCGTCGAGCCGCTGCTGACCCCAAACGGCGTGCGGTGCAGCAGCAGTTGCTTGTTGGCCGGTTTGGCCAGGGCTGCGCCGGTAAGCGCTACCTCCACCTGGTCGTTGTTGAGGATGCTGACTTTGGCTACCTCCCCGTCGGTCAGCAGTTGTTCGAACTGCTGCTGGTCGATTTTTATGGAGTTGTTGTAGCTGCCAAACGATATCATGCCCAGCATAAAGACCAGCAAACCAGCCAATACCCAAAGCTGCGCCCCAGGGCGCGGCGTGGGCGTACCGGTCGCTGCTTTCTTCTTCTTGTTGGGGGAAGGGGTTGAATTGGGGGTGTTATCCGACATATGTCGAGCGAATTGAAGCCAAAAAAATGGATAGGTAAAGCCACTGACCAGACGCGGAGTGGCCGGTTTTATTTTATCCAAACACCCAGCCGGCCGTTTCGTTGCAGCAGCAGGCAGTAAGATTTGGGGGTTGTGAGGCGTGAGATATGAGACGTGAGACGATGGGACATGAGAAGACGGGATGAAGAAACCGCCTCATTCGCTGCTTCACCTCCCGTAGCTTTTTGCCTCCCGTAGCGCCTTTGTCGGACTGCTCAACTGCCCGCCTACGCGGGCTCTTCCTCCACGTACTTGATTTCGGCGTCGCCCCAGAGTTCCTCCAACGAGTAAAACTTGCGGCGGTCGCGCAAAAATACGTGTACCACAACGTCCACGTAGTCAAGCAGTACCCATTCGCGGTTGGTGCGGCCTTCGGTTTGCCAGGGCATTTCGCCGCTGGTCTTTTCTACTTCTTCTTCTACCGAGCGGGCAATGGCATCGAGTTGGGTGTCCGAATTGGCCGAGCAGATGATGAAGTAGTCGGCAACGGCGTTTTGGAGGTGCTTGAGATTGAGCACTACAATGTCGGAGCCCTTGCGGTCTTGCATTCCGCGCACCACTACATCTGCCAAAGTGTCTGAATCCTGCCGTACCAACGTGCTTTTCATAGTATCGATATTAAGTGAGAGCTTTGCATCAGCAAGCTCATGGTAGTTAAAGGTACGCAACAAAGTTGATGGACATCAGCCCCCAAACCCTCTTCACGGGCCGTCCGGCCATCTGGCTGCCGGTTTGCGGCTCCACCAACACGGAGCTACAGCTTATGGTGCTCCAAAACCGGGCCAGCGAAGGCTGCGCCGTGCTCACTGGCCACCAAAGCGCCGGGCGCGGGCAGCGCGGCAACGTCTGGCAGGCCGCGCCCCACGAAAATCTGCTGCTGTCGGTGCTTTGGAAGCCGACTTTTTTGGGTGCTACCCGGCAGTTTTTGCTCAGCCAGGCCGTTGCGCTGGGGGTGCATGACTGGGCCGTTGCCCTGCTCGGCCCCGACCCGCGCCTGCGCCTCAAGTGGCCCAACGACGTGTATTTTGGTGAGCAAAAGCTCGGCGGTATTCTCATCGAAAACAGCCTGGCCGGGGCCAATTTGCAGCACAGCATTGTCGGAATCGGGCTGAATGTAAATCAGCAACATCTATCGGTGCCCACCGCTACTTCGCTCACTGCCCTCACCGGCCGGGCCTACGACCTGGCCACCCTTGCCGCCCGGCTCTTCGAAAGCCTCGAACGCCGCTACTTGCAGCTTCGCGCCGGGCAAGTGGCCCGCCTCCGTACCGATTACCTCGCCGTGCTGTACCACTACCAGGAGCTGGCCACATTTGTTATTGATGGTCAGGTAGTAACCGGGCAAATTGTGGGCGTGGACGAGGACGGCCGCCTTGCCGTGCAACTGGGCCAGGAGCTGCGCCGCTTTGGATTGCAGGAAATAAAATTCGGGCCGTTGGCAACCACGGGCGGAGCGAATTTGTCCTGTTAGCGTCAGCCATGATTTATCTGAGCTGGCACGGCGCTTGCCAGTTAGTGCTAAGCCGGTTGATTGGGCCGATTGGCGCAGACTCAAACCCCGGTCGGCTAAAGTGTCGTACCTTACCGCTCAGATTCGAACACACCACTTTTTTCGCTTGATGAAATGAAACTCTTTACTCGATTGGCAGCTGTTGTGCTGGCCTCGGCGCTGCCCGTGATGACGGCCCTTGCCGCTAATGTCACCGTGCAGGTAGGCGACAATTTTTACCGCGCCAACGGCTCCACCGGCAATAGCGTTGCCATCACCATCGCAGTGGGCGACGTGGTGACGTGGACCAACGTGGGCTTCGGCAGCCACCCTACTGCTTCGGACAACGGAGCCTGGGCAACCTTTCCCATGCGGCCAGGTATTGCCGATAAGTCTATCACGTTCAACACTATTGGTGTTTTCCCGTACCACTGCACCGCCCACGGTTCGCCGGGTTCGGGGCAGTTTGGCACCATCACGGTGCAGCGGCCTTCGGCCACCGAAGATGCCCGCCTCGCCGGGCTGGCCCTCAGCCTGTTTCCGAACCCCAGCAAGGGCCTCGTGACCCTGACGGTGGGCAAGGCCAAAGCGGGCGTTGCCTACCAGCTGCGCCTAAGCAACATCATTGGCCAGGAGGTGCGCTCCATCGCCTTGCGCCCCGACCTGAGCGAAGCCGGGCTGCCGCTCGACCTGCGCGACCTACCTGCCGGAATGTACTTGTGCAGCTTGGTGAATGACGGCAAAGTACTGGGCACCAAGCGTCTGATATTGCAAAACTGAGGAATAACCTCCGTATTCTCTACCGAAAAGCAGCCTCTGGCTGCTTTTCGTGTTTATGGGCTGGCCGGACCGCACTGCCTACTTTTGGGGATTGTTT
>JANYFQ010000267.1 GCA_025362615.1 Hymenobacter sp.
CCACCAAGCTGTGCTTGGTGGTACAGCCGTTCGACGGCCCCAACGCGCCGGCCTACCTTTGCGGCCATGACGCAACCCGCCTGCCGCGCCCCCCTGCTGGCCCCCTCTTTCCTGGCCGCCGACCTGGCCAATTTGCAAGCCGAAACCGAAATGCTGGGCCGCAGCGCCGCCGACTGGCTGCACTTCGACGTGATGGACGGACGGTTTGTGCCCAATATTTCCTTCGGACTGCCGGTGCTGCAAGCCGTCAAAAAGTACGCCCGGCAGCCGCTCGACGTGCATTTGATGATAGCCGAGCCGCAGCATTACCTTGAGGCGTTTCGCGATGCCGGGGCCGACATCATCACGGTGCATTACGAGGCGTGCCCGCACCTACACCGCGTGGTGCAGCAGATAAAAGACCTGGGCTGCCGCGCCGGCGTGGCCCTCAACCCGCACACGCCCGCCGCCCTGCTTGCCGACATTGCCGCCGACCTCGACGTGGTGCTGGTGATGTCGGTGAACCCTGGTTTTGGCGGACAGGCCTTCATTCCCAGTACGTTGCAAAAAGTGGCGGCCGTCAGGAAGCTACTGCACGAAAGTGGCTCTGCGGCCCTCATCGAAGTGGACGGCGGCGTGAGCCTGGCCAACGCCGCTGCCCTCGTGGCGGCCGGGGCCGACGTGCTGGTGGCCGGCAACTTCGTCTTCTCCCATCCCGACGGGCCGCTGCAAACCCTGGCCAATTTGCGGGCGCATTTGGCCGCTAACCAAGGCATTTAAACTTTTTCGAGCTTTGCCGACGCGCGTTCAGGCGCAGCCGTAGTTCGTGACCAAGCGCAATGTGAAGGATGCACTTTTACTGCCGCAACCCAACGGCCCCCGGTCCGGTTTCAGGCTCATGAAAACACCCTTTGCACTGCTGATTTTGCTGCTCTGTGGCCTGGCCGGGCGCGGGGCCGCCCAGAACCTGGCCGGCACCTGGCAGGGCGTGGAGTTCAACCCCGGCTCGGCAGCCTCGGAGTACTGGCCGGCAGTGCTCACGCTGCGGGCGGGCGCGGGCACCGCCTTCACCGGCGAGCTGTACCAAGTGGCGGGCAGCCTGCCAACGGTGACGGGCACCTTCGCCATGCGCGGCACCCGCACGGCTACGGGCCTGCGCATCAGCCACGTAAAAGTGCTGGCCGAAACCAACCCCGACGGCGGCAACTGGTGCTTCGGCACCATCGTCTTCACCTACGACGCGGCGCTGGAGCGACTCGTCGGGCGCTCGGCCTACACCGCCGAGGGCTGCCACGGCGGCACGGCCGAGTTTTACCGGGTGCGCCTAAAATCGGCCGCCGCCGTGCCGCGCGGGGTGCCCACGGTGCTGCGCGTGTCGGGCCGCAACGTGCGCTGGTTCGCCGATGCGGCCCTGCGGCGGCCCCTGGCCACGGGCAACACCTACCGCACCCGCCTGGCCAAAACCACGACTTTTTACCTCACCCAAGGCTTTTACACGACTGACCGCAGCCCCGTAACGCCCGTTACGGTGCGGGCCACTGCGCCACTGCCGCTGGTGTCGGCCGTAGCGCCTGCCCCCACAGGCCCCGCGCCCACGGCCCCGGCGGCGGTCGAAGCCCCGCCTGCGGTGGCCCCGCCGCCGCTGGTGCTGCCCACGGTGCTCTTCCGCCTGGCCACGGCCGAGCTGCTGCCCACCGCCGCGCCGGCCCTCGACTCGCTGGCGGCGCAGTTGCGGCGGCGGCCGGCCCTGCGCCTGCGCATTGCCGGCCACACCGACCGCCTCGGCGAGCCCGACAAAAACATGGCCCTCAGCCAACAGCGGGCTGCGGCGGTGCAGCAGTACCTGGTGCAGGCCGGCATCGCGCCCGAGCGCCTCGAAACCGTGGGCTACGGCGATGCCCGGCCGCTTTTTACCGTGCCCGACCCGCGCAACCGGCGCGTGGAGGTGGAAGAAATTCGGTAAAGCACGGTAGTGCAGCGCCGTTTTCAGGCCGGTGCCGGCACCGCGAAATTCGGTTTCGCGGTGCCGACACGACTTCAAAAGCACCCCCACTCGCCTTCGTCCGGCGGGTGCCCCGGCAACCGGGCGGCCGGTGCTTCGTTAGGTTGGCGGTATGAAGCACGGCGCGTGGTTTTGGTTGACGGGCGGGCTGGGCCTGCTGCTGGCGGGCCCAACGGCGGCCCAAAGCCTGGCCGGCACCTGGCAGGGTGTGGAGTTCACGCCCGGCGCGGCTCCGGCGAACTGCTGGCCGCAGGTGCTCACGCTGCGTGCGGGCCCCGGCGCAGCCCTGACGGGCGAGCTGTACCAGGAAGCCGGCAACGCGCAGGCCCGCACCGTGACGGTGGCCGTGCGCGGCACCCGCACCGCCACCGGCCTGCGCCTGCGCCACGTGCGGGTGCTCACCGAATCCGACCCCGACGAGTTGGGCTGGTGCCTGGGCACCCTCGTTTTCACCTACGACGCGGCCAAGGAGTTGCTCGTCGGCCGCTCGACTTACACCGGCCCGGACTGCTTCGGCGGCCCCACCGAGTTTAGCCGGGTGGTGCTCAAGTCGGCCGCCACCGTGGCCCCGGCCGTGCCCAGCACCGTGCGCGTGTCGGGCCGCAACGTGCGTTGGTTTGCCGACGCGGCCCTGCGCCGGCCCCTGGCCACGGGCAACACCTACCGCACCAGCCTGCGCAAAGCCACCACTTTTTACCTGACCCAGGGTTTTTACGCCACCCGCCGCAGCCCGGTGGCGGCCGTGACGGTGCGGGTGGCGCGGCCAGTGCCGCTGGCCCCGGCCGTGGCCGTGGCGGTTGTTCGCGCTGCGCCGCTTGCGCCGCTGCCGCCGCTTGCGGTTGTCCTCGTCGCGGTGCCGGCTGCTGTGGTTGCCGCTGCCCCGGCACCGCTACTGGGGCCGCCCGCCACGGCGCCCGCCGCAGCCCTGGCCGCAACCCCGCCTGGGGCGGCGAGTCGAAGCTTGCCCACGGTGCTTTTCCACATTGCCACGGCCGAGCTATTGCCCACTGCCGCGCCCGCCCTGGACTCGCTGGCGGCCGTGCTGCGGCGGTATCCGGCCGTGCGCTTCCGCATCGAGGGCCACACCGACCGCCTCGGCGAGGCCGACAAAAACCTGACGCTAAGCCAACAAAGGGCCGATGCCGTCAAAGCCTTTCTGGTGCGGGCCGGCACCGCGCCCGACCGCCTCGAAACCATCGGCTACGGCGATGCCCGCCCGATTTTTGTGGCCCCCAACCCCGGCAACCGGCGCGTGGACGTGCGCCCCCTGCCACCGTCAAAGTAAGCCTTCGGCCCGCCAAACCGCCGCGCCACTGGCCTGGCAACCACACCAGCGCCGGCCCTCAGCGGCCGTTGCCGGGCTGTAGGATGATTTTCCCCCGGCTGTGGCCTTCTTTGGACAGCCGCTGCGCCGCGCTCACCTGCGCCAGCGGGAAAACCTGGGCCACCCGGGCGCGGAGTTGGCCGGCCGCCACGAGCTGGCCAATCTGGTCCAGCTGCTCGCGGTTGGGCTGGCTGGCCACCCGCACCGCCCGGATGCCGTGCTGCGCGGCCTGCTCCGGGGTGGGGAAGGCCACGGCCGTGACCAGCGTACCGCCTTTTTTCACGCAGCCGAAAGCCCGCTCGAAGGTGTCGCCCCCCACCGCATCAAACACCACATCCATTCCCGACACCACGTCTTCGAACGGCTGCGCGGTGTAATCAACAAACGCGGCGGCCCCCAGGCCCCGCACCAGCGCCTCGTTGCCGCCCGAAGCCAGGCCCGTCACGATGGCCCCTTTCGCCTTGGCCAGCTGCACGGCCAACGCGCCCACGCTGCCGGCGGCCCCGGCAATCAGCACCCGCTGGCCGGCCCGCAGGTCGGCCAGCCCGAACAGGGCCTGCCAGGCGGTGAGCGCAGCCAGCGGAATGGCCGCCGCGTGGGCAAAGTCCAGCGCGGCGGGTTTGGGGGCCAGCGCCGCCGGTTTGGCCAGCACGTAATCGGCGTAGCCGCCGGCCTTCACGGTGCCGTACACTGCGTCGCCCACGCGCCATTCCGCGACGTTGGCCCCCACCCGCGCCACCACCCCGGCAATTTCGCTGCCCAAAAAAATGGGCAGCTGCATCCCGAAGCGGGCTCCCGCCCCGTCCCGGATTTTCCAATCAATCGGGTTCACGCTGGCCGCGCACACCCGGATTAGTACCTCGTCGGGGGCGGGCGCGGGCGTGGGCACCTCCACCAGTTGCAGGACGCTTTCGTCGCCGTACTGGTCAATTTTAACTGCTTGCATTACGGAGTTGGTGGGTGAATGCGGTGACAACCGCCGGAAATTACGTGCAGCGGGCGATTCTAATTCCCTCCCGCCAGGGAAGGGACGTTCCAGCGAAGCGGGAACTGGGGAGGGATGGCGTAGGCTGAATGTTGGGAGTTGAACAACAAAACATCTCGTTTCAACCCTCAGCATTTCCCAAACGTCCTCTTATCGGAATCTTAACACCGTGCTGTCGCCGTGCAGCAGGTGCAGGCCGTCGGGGCGCAGGGCGTAGGCTTGCACCTGGCTCAGTTGGCGCAAATAGGCGGTTTCGAGGGCCATTGCCGGGCCGGGGCAAGCCATGCGCGTGGCCACGGCGGGCTTGAGGGTGAGCCGCGCATCAACCCGCACGAAGGGAGCCATGAAGCGGTTGCAGCCCGTGAAGCCATTGTAGCGGCCTTGCTTGAGGTCGAATTGCAGCTGGGCGGCCCCGCGCGGGCCGGCGGCGGGCACGGGGCGGCCGGCGATGGCGGCCAGCGTCCAGCGGCGGCCGTGCAGGGCCAGGGGGCCAGCCGGGCGCAGGTACCGGCCGCAGCCCGTGTAGCGGGCCGTGGCCGTGCGAATGAGCACGGTGTGCGAGGTTTTCTCGCCCGAAACGGGGTCTTCGCACCCGCCGGCCACGAGGTACACGGCCAACGGGCCGGTGGGCGTGGCGGCGGCGTACACGAGGGTGTCGCCGCTTTGGCGGGGCAGCGTGAGCGGCAACACGCGCAGGGGAGCGTCGCCGGGGAGCTGCACGTCCCAGCCCTGGTCGGCGCGGCCGGTGAGGGCCCAGGCCGGCTCGCGGCCACTGGCGGCAAACTCCACGCCCTGGGCGCGGTAGTTGGCAAATTGGGCCGTGTCGGGGGCCGGGCGGGCGGGGATGTTTTCGGCCGTGGGGGCCGAGTCGCTGGCCGACATCGTTTCTTTGGGCGAGGTGCAGGCGGCGGCCAGCAGCGGGGCGAAGAGCAGGTACGAGTGCTTCATGCGGAAAGATAGGGATTGGTGGCTGATTTTTTGGCAGTGGGGAAGCTCGTCGGCATTGACTGCCCGCCCGACAGTGCCCGAAAAAAGCCGGCACCATCCCCAACCGGCCCCCTGAAATATCCGACCCGGCAGCGCAAAACCAGGCATTGTGCGCCGACGCGAAAATAAATTCAAGAGGCAAAACCCCTCCTACTGGCTCCAAATCCGGTTTCAAGGAAATTTTATTCACTAGTACCTTGCGTTGCAAAGTACCTACCATTACCTTTGTTCTAGTCGAAGCCCAGTACTAAGCTAAAACCCGTAACCGGGCGGTACCCGGCAGCGGCCAATACGTGGCTGAACGGCGCGAACCAACCGGGTTCGGGCGCTCCGGCGGCGGCAGGCCACCCGGCAGCGGGTGCCCGCAACGGCCCCGCCTTCGGCTCCCGGCGGCCCGTTCCATTTCCTTTTCGGCAAGGTGCTGCGGCACCGGTGCTCTCCCACCCATCCAGTGCTGCAGCCTGGCCTGGGGCGGCTGTGTATTGCCTTTTTTTCACTCCCTACCAACCTCCTTTTGACATGAAACTTTTCCTGACTTTCAACTTCTTGCCCCAACCAATTCGCCGGCTTGGTGCCCTGCTTTTGCTGCCGCTGGGCCTGGCCGCCCAAACGCCGGGGCCGCCAACGGCCACCATCAGCGGCACGGCCCTGGACGGGCGCACGGCCGAGGCGCTGCCCTTCGCTACGGTGCTGCTGCGCCGCGCCGCCGCCACCGATACCGCCGTGGTAGCCACCGGGCAGCTCTCGTTTGCGGGCGAGTTTACCCTGAACCGGGTGCCAGCGGGGCCGTACCGGGTGCAAGTGCTGGCGCTGGGCTACCAGCGCTTTACGCAGGCCGTGCAGGTGCTGCCGGGGCAAACCGCCCTCAACCTGGGCAGCTTGCGAGTGCTGGCGGCCACCAAGCAGCTGGATGAAGTAGTGGTAACGGCCGAAAAAGCCACCGTGCAAAACACGCTGGGCAAGCGGGTTATCAACGTCGAGAAAGACCTGGCCAGCGTGGGCGGCATGGCCACCGACGTGCTCCGCAACGTGCCCTCGGTGGCGGTGGACGCGAGCGGCACGGTGAGCCTGCGCGGCTCGGCCAACCTCACGATTTTGATTGACGGCAAGCCCGCCGGCATCAGCA
>JANYFQ010000086.1 GCA_025362615.1 Hymenobacter sp.
GCGCACAACGGCGACAAAGTATATCGCTACTAGTGTGTGAGCGGTTGGTTTAACCACTTTGCATTTGGCAAAAGCCTCTCCCTTGCCGGGAGAGGCTTTTTGTTTGGCAACCATTGCCCGTGCGGCGTTGTCTTTAAAAAAATGCGGCAAGGCATTTGGTCGCGTCAAAAGCCCCGCAACTTATTGCACCCAACCCGGCGTTTTGGCCGTAGGTTGAACTACTCATTGCCAACGCCGGCTTTGCCGTACTTTTGAAATTCATATTCTCTCCAACGCTGCTGATGTCTGCTTCCCGTTTAAAAATCGGTCTTTATTCCTTCGTCGTGATGGCCGTGTTTGTGCTGGCCTCTTACCGCCTGCTGCGTCGCTCCGAAGGAGCCATTCCCACCAAAGATGAAGTGGTGATTGGCACCATGATGCAGGGCCTCAACGCCGCCCACTACCAGCCCGAAAAGATTGACGATGCCTTCTCGCGCCGCGTGTGGAACCTCGGCCTCAAGCGGTTAGACTACCGTAAGAAATTTCTGCTGGCCTCCGACGTAGACCAGTTGCGGCGCTACCAACTGGACATAGACGACCAGGTGAAGCGCGGCACCCACGAGCTGCTCGACCTCAGCACCCAGCTCCTGGCCCAGCGCACCAAGGAAGTGCAGGCGCTCTACCGGGAGTTGCTCACCAAGCCGTTCGACTTCACAATCGAAGAAACTTTTCAGACGGACTACGAGAAAGCAACTTTCCCGGCCACCAAGGCCGAGCAGCGCGAGCAGTGGCGCAAGCTGCTGAAGTACGAAACCCTGGCGCGGGTATCGGAAATGATGGAGGCCCAGGAAAAAGCCCAAAAAGAAAAGGACAAAAAGCCCGCCGTCACGGCCGCGCCCGCCGCCGCCGCCACCGACGCGCCTACTAAGCCCGAGCCCACTCGCACCCCGGCTGAAATGGAAATTGAGGCCCGCAAGCGCGTCCTCAAATACTACGACGACCAATTTGCCGAAATGGCCGAACAGGCGGGCACCGAGCGCCTGAGCAACTACGCCAACGCCATCGCCAACACTTACGACCCGCACACCGAGTACTTTGCACCCAAGGCCAAGGCCGATTTTGATGTGCAGATGACCGGCCGCTTCGAGGGCATTGGGGCCACGCTGCGCGAAAAAGATGGCTTGATTTACGTGGAGGACATCATCCCCGGCTCCGCGTCGTCGCGGCAGGGCGAGTTGAAGAAGGGCGACGCGCTGCTGCGCGTGGCCCAGGGTGCCGCTGAGCCGGTGAGCATCGAAGGCTGGCACACGCAGAAAGCCATTACGCTCATTCGCGGCAAGAAAGGCTCCGAAGTACGCCTGACCGTGAAGCGGGCCGATGGCACCACCAAAACCATTCCCATCATCCGCGATGTGGTCATCATCGAGGAAACTTACGCGCAGTCGTCCATCATCACCAGCAAAGGCCAGAAAATCGGCTACCTCAAACTGCCTACTTTTTACGCCGATTTCAACAACGAAGGTGGGCGCAGCTCGGCCAACGATGTGAAGAACGAACTCGCCAAGCTCACGGCCGAAGGCGTGAAGGGCATTGTGTTTGACCTCCGCTTCAACGGCGGCGGCTCGTTGCAGGACGCGGTGGATATGGCGGGCCTCTTCATGGAAAGCGGGCCGATGGTACAAGTGCGCGACGGGCAAGGCCGGGTGCAAGTGCTCAACGACAAAGACCCGCGCGTGCAGTACAGCGGCCCGCTCGTGATGCTGGTGAACGAGTACAGCGCCTCGGCTTCGGAGATTTTGTCGGCGGCCATCCAGGACTACAAGCGCGGCGTGGTGATGGGGTCGGGCAGCACGTATGGCAAGGGCACGGTGCAGCGCGTTTTCGACCTGGACGAGGCATTGCCCTCGGAATTGAGCAGCATCAAACCCATCGGTTCGCTCAAGCTCACCACTCAGAAATTTTACCGCGTAAACGGCGGCTCGACGCAGTTTAAGGGCGTAGTGCCGGACGTTATTCTGCCCGATGCTTACGCCTACTTAGCTGAGGGCGAGAAGGAAACCGACTACCCGCTGAAGTGGGACGAAATTCAGCCCGCCCGCTACCGCCCCTGGGACGCACCACCCGCTTACGCCAAGTTGCAGGCTGCCAGCAAAACCCGCGTAGCCGCCAGCCCCAGCTTCCAGCTCATCAACAGCATCGCCCAGCGCATGAAAAAACGCAAGGACGACAGCATGGTTTCGCTGAAACTGACGGCCTACCGCGCCGAGCAAAAGCTGGCCAAGGAAGAAGGCGACAAGTACGAAGCCGCCCAAAAAACCGCCACGCCCCTCGCCTTCTCGCCCCTGGCCGCCGACGTGAAGGCCGTGAACGGCGACAGCGTGAAAGTAAACCGCGCCGCCCGCTACACCAAAGGCTTGAAAAAGGACATTGTAATTGGCGAAGCCGTGGCCGTATTGCAAGACCAAATTACCAACTGAGTCGCAGATTAACGCGTATTCATTTGATTTCGCAGACCTTTTTGAGCGTCGTTCCCGGTTGGGGGCGGCGCTCTTTTTTATCACTGATTTTAAGGCTGATTTTTGATGATTTCGCTGATTGGGGTACTCGTTCAAACCAGCCGTTTGCTGACTGGTTTATTCTTAGCAAATCGGCCCAATTATTTTAGCAAACAGGCAACTTATCCGGGGGCTTTCAGCGTTTACCGGGCATGACTACTACCGCTCAGACCCGCATTTTGCCGTTTGCTCCGCTGGCTGCCACGGCACCCGCCGAAGCTACTGAAACCGCTACCGACGCCGCCGTTGCGCAGGCCGACGAAACCTGGCGGAAGTCAATTCCAGCCCAGGTATTTTTGAACTACTTCTTCGCCATCAACTACCACATTGAGGAGAGCGATGACGTGTACGGCGGTCTGGCGCACCTGCCGTTTTTTCGGACGCACCAGGCAGAGCTGGACGCAGCTGACGTGACGGCCATCACCAAGCTCCTGCACACCTGTTGGAGCACCGAATACGCCCTCCGCGCCACCGCCGAGCTGGGCGACGACAACTTCCTGCGCAATGCTTTGCACTGGACGTTCCCGCAGGCGTACCACGCTATTCTGTCGGGCTTGCAGGCATTTTTGTACACCACCGGTGTGCGGAGCAGCAACGCCCAGCTCATCCGCCGCGAGGTGGGGCGGCTGGTGGTGAAGAATGCTTACCCGCGCCCGGTATCGTTTTATGCGGCTGGGGCTTACGGCGATTTCAGCATCCATCGGTTGCCGCTGGCGGGCTACAAGGCCGGGCTGCACATTGCTAGCAAGGAGATTGACGCCCAAGCCCAGATTGGGCAGTTCCTCCGCACCACGCGCAAGCTCAAGGCCAACTGGACGCGGGCGCAGGTGCAGGCCAACCCCAACACGGCCATCCGCAGCCAGAAAACCGGCCGCCCGCTCGACAAATGGACGGCTGCGCACTGGCAGCAAATTACCTGGCGCCTGGGCTACACCACGATTTTCGACCTGCTGGGGCGGCTCCGCATCTCCCAAACCAGCCGCGAAATCGAGCGCTACGTCGAGGCCGATATTGACTTCCGTCTCTTCCACACCTCACTGCTCAACATCGTGAGCTACCTCAACGGCATCCACGAAACCTACGTGGCCAAGGCCCTGGGCCTGGAGCGCTACGAACAGCTAGTGAACGAGTTGCCTGCCCACTTACAGGGCAGCTTCGTGGCCGAGCGCCTGCGGGCGCGGGTGCTGCCGGTGCTAGCCCCGGCCGCCCCGGCCCTGGTCGAGGCCGCACGCCCCACGCTGCCGCTGCCACTGCCGGCCAACGCTGCCCCGGCCCCCGAAGCCGATGATTATCGTCAGGCAGCCTAACAACGCAAATTCACTTCGATTCATCGGATTTCACGAACTATTTATGCTATGACAAAAGCCGCTCCGGGTTCGGGGCGGCTTTTTTCGCGCCGTACTTTTGCACGGCGCACCCAGGGTTTCGCGCCAGCGGCAACACCAATGCCCCGCCAGTCTGCGAAATCACCTAAAATCAGCCTAAAAATCAGTGCTTATTATGAGCGAACAGGAAACTTTACGCCGCCACAAACTGGAAGAATTGGCCGTCCTCGGCATCGAAGCCTACCCGTCGGAGTTGTTCGACGTGACGTTTTATGCCAAGGAAATTCAAGACAACTACCATCCCGAACTGAATAACTTTCAGGAGGTTACGCTGGCCGGGCGTTTGATGTCGCAGCGGGTGATGGGCAAGGCTTCGTTTGCGGAGTTGATGGACACGTCGGGCCGCATTCAGCTCTACGTGAACCGCGACGAGGTTTGCCCCGGCGAGGACAAAACGCTCTACAATACGCTGTTCAAAAAGCTGCTGGATTTGGGCGACTTCATCGGCGTGAAGGGCCACGTTTTTAAGACGCAAGTTGGCGAAACATCCATCCACGTCACCGAGCTGAAATTGCTGGCCAAAGCCCTGCGCCCATTGCCGGTAGTGAAAGAAAAAGTGGACGAAGCGACGGGCGAGAAAGTGACCTACGACGCTTTTACCGACCCCGAGCAGCGCTACCGGATGCGCTACGTGGACCTGGCCGTGAACCCGCAGGTGCGCGATACCTTCATCAAGCGGACGCAGTTGGTGCAGTCGATGCGTAATTTTCTGAATGACAAAGGTTATTTGGAAGTGGAAACGCCAATTTTGCAGCCGCTTTATGGCGGGGCGGCGGCGCGGCCTTTCAAAACGCACCACAACACGCTCGACATGGAGCTGTACCTGCGCATCGCCAACGAGCTGTACCTTAAGCGGCTGATTGTGGGTGGGTTTGATGGCGTGTACGAGTTCAGCAAGGATTTTCGCAACGAAGGAATGTCGCGCTTCCACAACCCCGAATTCACCCAGATGGAGCTGTACGTGGCTTACAAAGACTACGCCTGGATGATGGATTTGGTGGAGGAAATGGTGGAGCGCGTGGCCCTGGCCCTGCACGGCCAAACGGAGGTGCAGGTGGGCGAAAACCTCATCAATTTTGAGCGCCCCTGGCAGCGGCTGACCATGTTTGAGGCCATCGAAAAATACACCGGCCACGCCACCGGCGCGATGGACGAGGCGACGTTGCGCGAAACCGCCGCCACGCTCAACGTCCACCTCGACCCAAGCATGGGGAAGGCCAAAATCATCGACGAAATTTTTGGCGAACACGTTGAACCCAAGCTCATTCAGCCCACGTTCATCACCGATTATCCGGTGGAAATGTCGCCGCTGGCCAAGAAGCACCGCGACAAGCCGGGCCTGGTAGAACGCTTCGAGGCCGTATGCAACGGCAAGGAAATCTGCAATGCTTTTTCGGAACTCAACGACCCAATTGACCAGCGCAAGCGCTTCGAGGAACAACTGGAGCTGGGCAAGCGCGGCGACGTGGAGGCAATGGTGCTGGACGAAGATTTCCTGCGGGCGCTGGAATACGGGATGCCGCCAACGGCCGGCCTGGGCATCGGCATCGACCGCCTGGCCATGATTATGACCAACTCGCATTCGATTCAGGACGTGCTTTTCTTCCCGCAAATGCGGCCGGAAAACACTTGAGTTGGCCCAACGACAACGACAAAAAGCCCGGTGTAGCATTGCTACACCGGGCGTTTTGTCGTTGTCGGTGGGCCAACTCAA
>JANYFQ010000329.1 GCA_025362615.1 Hymenobacter sp.
GGCTGCACGGCCACGCAGGCGCTCTACCCCTGGGGCCGGCCCACGGCGGCGCAGCAGGCGCGGGCGTGGGCGGGGCGGGCCACGCTCTGGCCCAACCCGGCCACGGGCACGGCCACGCTGGGGCTGGCCGAAGCCCCGGCGGGCGGGGCTACGGTGCAGGTGCTCGACGCGCTGGGGCGGGTGGTGCAAACCCACGCGCTGCCGGCCGGGGCCACGGCCCTGGTGCTGGAGGTGGGCGCGCTGCCGGCGGGCGTGTACGCCGTGCGGGTAAGCACGGCGGCGGGCAGCTTCGCCAAACGGCTCGTGCGCCAATAGGGGCGGGGCACCGCCGTTGGGCGGCTTGTTGCACTAAAAAAGCCTTGCCTCGCTTGCGGGGGCAAGGCTTTTTTAACGTAGCTGTTTAAAAAGGTTGGAGCGGCGGCCGGCGTGAGCACCGCCCCGGTCCCTCGCGGCCCAAAAAGCGCCCCCAGCCAACGCCAAAGCCCTTTTTGTTGCCCCGCCAGGCCCAAACTCCTCGCCGGTTAGCACGATTACTGGTCCGACTAAAACGGTTTCCAGTCGGCCTGGCGCGATTTCTCGTCCGACTTGCACGATTTCCAGTCAGGCAAGCGCGATTTCTGGTCCGACTTGCACGATTTCCAGTTAAGCAAGCGTGATTATTGGACCGATTAGCACGATTACCAGTCAGGCAAGCGCAAACGCGGCCCCGACCAGCCCGGTTTTTGGTCCCCCCACCCCGGCTGCTGCCCCGGCGTGCCCGCTTGCCCTAGCCCCAGTCCGAACCAGAAGCCGGAGCCTGGGCAACGCCTTTGCTCAATCGTCGTTCAACCGCTCATACGGCCGCTTTGGCGGACGCGCACCGTGGCCGTCATCAAACAAAATACGCCGGCGACCCGACCCTGCGGCGAGCGTATTGTGCCCCGCCCCGCCGCGCAAACGCAGCCGGATGCGGGCCGGCCGGCGGCCATCGGGGGGGGGCAGCACCGTAAAAACATCGTCGCCGCCCAAGCCTTCAAGGGTGATTTGGTGGGTTTCGGCGGGGTAGAAGGTGCGCGAGAAAAACGGCGCGGCGGGGCCGCTGTTTGGGCCGGAGCCGATGCGGACGGTGAGCGAATCGGCAAACTGCTGCACGGTAAACGCCTCGGCCTGGGCGGTGCCGGCCAGCACCGGGTGGCGGGCCAGGGCAGTGCAAAAAACAGCGGCGGCGGCGGGCAGTGCTTCGCGCCGGACCCGCAGGGCGGCCAGGGTGCGGGGGCCTTCGCGGGCGTACACGGCGGGCGGGAAGCGGCGCACGGCGCGGGCCAGCAGCGTGTCGGGCAGGCGGGCTTGCAGGGCGGCGGCGGCGCGGGCAAAGTCGGCGCGGGTGCAGGCGGGCAGGCCGCGCTCGTCCATAAAACGGGCCTGATTGACGAGGCCGCGCACGTTGCCGTAGCGGGCGCCGAAGGTTTGCAGGTTGCGGGCCACGGTGCGGGCCGCCAGCCAGGGCAATGCCCCGTCGTCGAAGCGAAAGAATACCTGGTCGCGGTCCTTCGGGATGGCTTGAAAAACGGTGCTGCCGGGGGCGGGGCCGGGGCGGGCGGCCCAGTTCCACTGGCCTTCGTGGCGGTCCCAGTCGCCGAGGAGCACGTCGAGCAGGCGGGCGTGCAGGTAGGCTTTTTGGTCGAGGCGGGCGGTGGAGCTGGCGTACACCTGGGCCAGCATTTTTTCGGAATCGAGGAGGTCGGCGGCGGGGGCGGGCAGGGCGCGGGCGGCGGCGGGGCCGTGGTGTTTTTCTTCGAGCAGGGCCAGGCGGCCCCGGAAGCGGGGGCTGTTTTCGGGGCCCAGGGCGGCATCGTCGGGGCGCACGTACACCAGGCGGGGGTGGGCGGCGGGCAGGCCCAGGGCATCGGCCAGGGGCGGCACCACGAGGGCGGCGTAGGGGTTAGCGGCCGAGGTGGCGTCGCGCACCAGGTTGAGCACGAAGGTGTAACGCAGCCAGGGCGGTAGCACCCGGCGCGGGTCTTTATCTAAGGCCCGCAATACGTAGGGCCGGCCGGCGGTGTCGGTCAGGTTGAGGGTGATGCTCTGGAAGCCGCCGCCGGCCTTGCCCGGCCGCAGCGGGCCGCCGTCGGGTGCGGCGCGGGCCAAATCGAGCACCGGGGCCGTGACGGGCGCCGCCCACACGGCGCGGTAGTGCGCCCCCAGCAGCAGGTGCGCCACGGCCCCGCGGGTGGCGTAGTGGCGGCCGGCGGCAGCCCCGCGCACCGAATCCTGGCCGGGCGGCAGGGGCCGGGCGGCTTCGGCGGGCGGGCGGGCATCGGCCAGGCCGTAGTGGCGGCGAGCGCAGCCGGGGGCCAGGGTGGCCAGGGCGAGTAGCACCGCCGCCAGGCAGGGGCCAATGCGGCGCGGCGGTTCACAAAAAGATAACACGGCAGCGGCGGGCAGAAGGGAAGCGAGGTGGCGCTTAAACGGCAAAAGCCGTAAGATGGCCGGTTGCCGGTTGCTGGTTGCCGGCGAGGGCATCTGGCCCGCCGTGGGCGCAGTGGTAAAACGCAGGGAGCGCAGTGCCGTTTCAGGAACGCATGAGCAACAATTTAGTAAGTAACCAACTGCTGTTACGCGGGCAATTTGAGCGTCTTGTGTTTCAGGTTGTTTCTCGTTGCTTGTTGCGCTAGTGCCTCAAAAACCGCCCAGAAACCACCAACAAGCAACAAGAAACGAGAAACAAGAAACAGCCCGCGTAACATCAGTTAACCAATTAAGCCATTGAAAACCGCTTTCCGTTGGGTGCCCCGGCTGCTACTGGGCGCATTGGCGCTGCTGCCGGCGGGCTTGCTGCTTTCGGCCGGGGCCAGCCATTGGGCGGGGGCACCGCCGCCCGCGCCCGTGCGCTGGGCCGCCGATTCGGCCACCGTGCAAACCGCCGCCGGCCCCGGCTACGCCGCCGGCCGCCTCTGGCGCGGACTGTGGGGCACCGGCTACCGGGCGCTGTGGTCCATGCCCGTTACGGCCCCCGTGCTGCGCCTGGGGCCGGCCGCGCCCGGCGGCCTGCGCCCGGTGCGGGCGGGCGGCAACTTCCAAACCCAAACCCTGCACCTGCGCTCCGACGATGGCCGGCCCTTCGTGCTGCGCTCGGTGAACAAAAACGCCGCAGGCCGCCTGCCGGCCGGCGCACTGCGCCGCCTGCTGGGGCCGCTCATGCGCGACCAAACCCGTGCCGGCAACCCCTACGGCGCTTACGTGGCCGCCCGCCTGGCGGCGGCCGCCGGGGTGCTGCACACCAACCCGCAACTGGTGTACGTGCCCCGGCAGGCGGCGCTGGGGCCGTTTGGGGCGGGCTTCGCCGATGCGCTCTACCTGCTCGAGGAGCGGCCCGCCGGCAATGCCACGCAGGCCGTGACGCTCGGGGCCTCGCCCGAAATCGTCAGTTCCGTGGCCCTGCTTTCTTCCCTCGGGCCGCGCCCGCCCAGCACGGGCACGGCCCGCGCCTACCTCCGCGCCCGCCTGCTCGACCTGTGGCTCGGCGACTGGAGCCGCCGGGCCGACCAGTGGCGCTGGGCGCGGATGGCCGGCCCCGACGGCCCCGAATTTCACCCCATCCCCCGCGACCGTGACCAAGCCTTTTATCAGTTCGACGACGGTTTTTACCCGCACCTGGTGGCCGCCTGCGTGCCCAAGTACCAGAGCTTCGGCCCGGCCCTGAACGCCGCCCAGGTGGCCGGCCTGGCCCGCACCGCCCGCCCCCTCGACCAGCGCCTGCTGCGCGGCCTGCCCCGCGCCGCCTTCCTGGCCGAAGCCGATTCGCTCCAGCGCCGCCTCACCGATTCCGAAATTGATGCCGCCCTAACCGCCGGCCCGTCCGAAGCCCGCCGCCTCAATGCGGCCTTGCTGCGCGAGCCGCTACGAGCGCGGCGGGGGCAGTTGCGGCAGGTGGCAACGTGGTATTTTGAAGTGGTGCGGTTTTGATTGATTAATTGTTGAATTGCTTGATTGCTAAATTGTTGCTCTTACGGCCCCGGCGCGACACTGCGCTCCCTGCGTTTTTAAGCAGTCGCGCAAAAATAAACGTACCTAAGCGGCCCTACTTCAACCCCACCCCCTAGCCCCCTCCCCGATGGGGAGGGGGAACTAGTTTCTAGCTCTAAAAATCTAGTAACTAGAGCTATGACTAGTCCCCCCTCCCCATCGGGGAGGGGGTTAGGGGGTGGGGTTGACGTAAGGCAGTAACTTTTGCGTGACTGCTTACCACTGCGCCCACTGCGGGACAGCTAGCAGAACAACAACCCCAGAACGGCCAACAATTTAACAATTCAACAATCAAACAATTCAACACTCAATTCGGGTCGGCAAACTGCGGGTTTTGCACGAATTCGTCGTCGGTGAGGGTGCGGAGGAAGGCGATAATTTGGGCTTTCTCGCGGGCCGTCAGGTCGAGGGTGCGGCTGAGCTGGAGGGGGTCGTTGGTGGTGTTGAACAACAGCGGGTCGAGGTTGGGGCTGGTGAGGGCGACGTGCGCGTTGTAGTGGTCGAGCACGGCTTCGAGGGTGGGCAGGCGGCCGTCGTGCATATAAGGCGCGGTGAGGGCGATGTTGCGCAGCGAGGGCACCCGGAACTTGCCCCGGTCGGTGGGCCGGTTGCTGACGGCGGCCAGGCCGGCATCGGGGGTGGTGGCGTCGAGGCCGTTGTTGCGGAAGGCGCGGTCGGTTTGCAGGGCACCGCCGTGGCAGTCGGCGCAGTTGCCGCCCCGTACGCGGCCGTCGGGGTGGGTGCTGAAGAGGCGCATCCCGGTCAGCTCTTCCACCGTGAGTACGCCGGGTTCGCCCCGCTGGTAGCGGTCGAAGCGCGAATTGCTCGACACCAGGGTGCGCTCGAACTGGGCCAGGGCCCGGAGCACGTTGGCTTCGCTGACGGTGCTGCTGCCGAAGGCCCGCCCGAACAGGGCCGGGTACTGGGCCAGGCGCTGGAGCCGGGCCACGCCGGCGGCCAGGGGCTGGTGCATTTCGACGGCGGCCTCGATGGGCGTGCGGGCCTGCACTTCGAGGGCCGTGGCGCTGCCGTCCCAGGTCAGGCGCGGCTCCCAGAGCAGGTTTTGCAGCGGCATGGCGCTGCGCGGGTGCGGCAGCCCGGCCACGCCCACGGCGCGGGCCAGCCCATCAGTAAAGGCGCGGCGCTGCTGGTGGCAGGACCCGCAGGACTGCGTGTTGTCGAGCGAGAGCGCCTTTTCGTAAAACAACTGCCGGCCCAACTCAATGCCTTCCACCGTCAGGGGGTTGGCGGCGGGCAGGGGCACGAGCGGCACCGGAAACGGAAACTCCGGCAGCGCCAGGGCGTAGGGCGTGGGCGGCGGGAAGGCTTGGGTGGCCGGCTCGATTTTCAGGTCTTCCTTCGTGCAGGCACCAGCCAGCAGCAGCAAGGTGGCCAGGAGCAGGCCCCCGGCCCGGCGGCGGCGGTTTTCCGAATGAAGCAGGGAGGGCAAGCGCATGGGGTGGAAAGATTAATGAAGGGAAGAAGGACAGGGTCGGTAAGTTTTAGGTGTTGGGTGTTG
>JANYFQ010000332.1 GCA_025362615.1 Hymenobacter sp.
ACCCTGCGCGGCACCGTGCGCGATGCCGGGGCCAAAGCGCCCGTCATCGGGGCCACCGTGGTGGTGGTGGGCGTGGAGCCGGCCCTGGGCGGCAGCACCGATGCCGAGGGCCGCTTCCGCCTGGCCGGTGTGCCGGTGGGCCGCCTCAAGCTGCGCGTGAGCAGCGTGGGCTACGAAGACCTGTTCCTCAACGAAGTAACGGTGACGGCTGGCAAGGAAGTAGTGCTGGATTTGGCCCTGACCGAGCGCCTCACCAAGCTCGACGAGGTGCAGGTGACGTACCGCCGCACCGACGATGCCCGCGTCACCAACAACGAAATGGCCACGGTGTCGGCCCGGCCGTTTTCGCCGCTCGAAGCCAACCGCTACGCCGGGGCGCTGGGCGACCCCGCCCGCATGGCCCAGAACTTCGCCGGCGTGAGCAGCGCCAACGACACGCGCAACGACATCGTGGTGCGCGGCAACTCGCCGGCCTCGCTGCTCTGGCGGCTCGACGGCGTGAACATCCCCAACCCCAACCACTACGGGGCGCAAGGCACCACCGGCGGCCCGGTGAGTATGCTCAACAACAACCTGCTGGCCAAATCGGATTTCCTGACCGGGGCCTTCCCGGCCGAGTACGCCAACGCCCTGGGGTCGGTGTTTGACCTGCGCCTGCGGAAGGGCAACGACGAAAAGCATGAGTTTCTGGGGCAGGTCGGTTTCAATGGCGTGGAAGTGGGCCTGGAAGGACCATTCAGCAAAAAATCAAAGGCTTCGTACCTCATCAACTACCGCTACTCCATCTTTTCGCTGCTGAAAGCGGTGGGCTACCAGATTGCGGGCACGCCCGAATACCAGGACTTTACGGCCAAAGTGGACGTGCCGGTGGGCACCAGGGGCACGTTCAGCGCCTGGACGATTGGCGGGCGCTCCAACATCACCTTCCTGGGTAAAGATATTGACTCGACCCAGGCCGATGCCTACGGCGACGAAAACACCAACGGCCGGCCCAAGTTCTCGAACGGCATCGCCGCCGCTTCTTACGAGCACCGCTTCACCGACCGCACCGTGGGCCGGGTGGTGGTGTCGGGGTCGCGCAGCACCCAGCTTTACCAGCAGGACAGCGTGTTGTACGCCGCCGGCAGCCGCCGCATAACGGCCGAAATCCCGAGCTACGACGTGGATTTCACCCAGGACAAGCTTTCGGCCAACCTCTCGCTCGCGCACAAATTCAGCGCCCGCGACCGGGTGTCGGCCGGCCTGATTGTGGACTTGCTGCGCTACAATTACTACACGGCCGTCACCTATCCCACGACCAACGTGCAGCGCGATGCCGAAGGCGAAACGGCTTTCTCCCAGGCCTATGCGCAGTGGAAGCACCGCTTTTCGGACCAGCTCACGCTAAACGCCGGCGTAACCGCCTCGCGCTTTGCGCTCAACGGCAGCACCGCCGTCGAGCCCCGCGCCGGGTTGCAGTACCAGCTCAACCCCGCCAGCAGCGTGAGCGTGGCCTACGGGCTGCACAGCACCTTGCAGCCGCTGCTGAGCTACTTCACCCAAACCAAGCAGGCCAACGGCAGCTACGCCCAAACCAATCGTGACCTGGACTTTACGCGCAGCCACCACCTCGTGCTGGCCTATAACCGGCAGCTCTCGGAAAACGTCCGCCTGCGGGTCGAGGGCTACCATCAGTGGCTGTTTGATGCGCCGGTGGAGCGCACGCCCAGCTATTTCTCGAACCTGACCGAGGGCGTGGACTTCAACGTCTCGAACCGGGGCAACCTCGTGAACGCTGGCACCGGCCGCAACTACGGGGCCGAGCTGACGCTGGAGCGCAGCTTTGCGCGGGGCTACTACTTCTTGCTCACGGGGTCGGTGTTCGAGTCGAAGTACAAAGGTTCGGATAAGGTGGAGCGCAACACGCCCTTCAACACCGGCTACGCCGCCAACGCGCTGTTTGGCCGCGAGTTTGCGGTGGGCCGTAAAACCAACACCTTCACCATCAGTTTGAAAGCCACTGGCACCGGCGGGCGTTACGAAACCCCGCTCGACCTGGACGCCTCCGGGCAGCAAAGCCGGGCCATGTACGACTACAGCCGCGCCTTCAGCCAGCAGCTGCCCGCCTACTTCCGGGCCGATGTAAAGCTGGGCTACAAGATAAACCGCGCCCGCCTGACCCACGAAATTGCCGTGGACTTGCAGAACGTGAGCGGCCAGCAGAATATTTTTCAGCGTGGCTACAACCCGCGCACCAACAAAGTGGGCACCGCTTACCAGCAGGGGTTTCTGCCGGTGCCGTTCTACCGGCTGACGTTTTAATAACTGCTGTTACGTGGGCAATTTGAGCGTCTTGTGTTTCGGGTTGTTTCTCGTTGCTTGTTGCGTTAGTGCCTCAAAAACCGCCCAGAAACCACCAACAAGCAACAAGAAACAAGAAATAAGAGACAGCCCGCGTAACATCAGTTAATAACCATTGCTTTCCGGTGTCGCGCTCTGGCGGCACCGGAAAGATTTTTTCAAAATTGCTCCTGCTTATCCGCTTGTTTTACCGCCTGCCCGTGGAGCTGTTCGAGTGCCTGGAGCTGCTGGACGCGCTGACCGGGGCCGAAAGTGCGCCAGTGCCCGCCCACCGCCATTGGCCAGCCCGGCGCAGCAAGCGCACCCGGCGGCAGGTTGTAATTTCGGCCGGTTATTGTGCCCCTCCACTCCGCCGCCCGTCGGCGCTATTCGATTTGCCATGAACGATAAATGGTTTCGCCTGATTGGCATTCCGGTGGTAGCCGCCGTCATGCACGTTACTTTCGGTGGCTGGTCTGTGCAGTACAATGCCACCGAAGCAAAGCAATTTGGCTTTAGTTTCTTCATCACATTGATGCTGTGGGAAGGCAACCGGGCCAATTTTCTGTTCATGCGCCGCCTGTTTCCGCGCTACCACCAAACCATGCAGCGGCTGGTGCTGCAAACGGTGGTCAGCATAGGATTTACGGCCGTTGCTACGCTGATTTTCAGCCAAGTATATTGGGCGCTGTTCCATGCCCCCATGTGCGTACAAGGGGGGTTTATGTACGCTTTTCTGCTCAAGCTGGTGCCAACTTTTATGGTAACCTCGGTCTATGAAAGTGCCTATTTCTTCGGTGAGTGGAAGAAAAACTTCCAGCGTTCCGAGGCCCTGACCCGCGCCGGCATCCAGAGCGAGCTGGAAACCCTTCGCAGCCAGCTCGACCCGCACTTTCTCTTCAACTCCCTCAACACCCTGGCCGCCCTCATTGATGACGACAACGACCCGGCCCACAAGTACTTGGAGCAACTGGCCGACGTGTACCGCTACGTGCTGCTGAGCCGCGACAAAACCACGGTGCCGCTGCACGAGGAAATGGCCTTTGTGGACGCTTACCTCTACCTCAACCAAACCCGTTTCCGCGACAACCTGCAAGTGGAGCGCGACATCGACCCGGCCGCCTACGCCCGCCGCGTGGCCCCGCTGAGCCTGCAAATGCTGGTCGAAAACGCCATCAAACACAACGTCATTTCGCCCCAAAACCCGCTCCGGGTGCGGCTGCAAGCCAGCGCCTGCAGCGGCAGCACCGGCGGCAGCCCTGCCAGCGACGAAGGCGAAGCTTACTTCAGCGTGGCCAACAACCTGCAACCCAAAACCGGCCTCGAACAGTCCACCAAAGTGGGCCTCCGCAACATCATCAACCGCTACCGCCTCCTTTCGGCCCGCCCCGTGGAAGTACTGCGCGACAACGGCCTGTTCACGGTACGGGTGCCGCTGTTGACCCAATGAGTGAAGGAGCAAATGAGTGAATTGCTAAGAACTTACGGTTTCCATCCAACCGCGAAGCGGTATTATGTCGGTAGTCAATTCGTTTGCTGAATGTCCAAGCCGCGAAGCGGTGGCACCTACCAGAGGCGGAAAGTGTCACCGCTTCGCGGTTTGAGACTATTCTTTTGGCCATACTACCACCGTAGCACCGCTTCGCGGTTGGGTGTCGTGCGTAGGTCCTCGGCAATTCACTCATCCACTCATTCGCTCCTTCACTCATTGCATAAAATGACCATCCTCCTCATCGAAGACGAATACCCGGCCGCCGAGCGCCTGCAACGCCTCTTGCACCAGGCCGACCCCACGGCCCAGGTGCTGGCCGTGCTGCAAAGCGTGGCCGCCGCCCGGCAGTGGCTGGCCGATAACCCCGCCCCCGACCTCATCCTGAGCGACATCCAACTCAGCGACGGGCTGAGTTTTGAGATTTTCAGCAGCGTGGTCGTGCGCAGCCCCATCATCTTCACCACCGCCTACGACGAGTACGCCATCCGCGCCTTTCGCGTCCGCAGCATTGATTACTTGTTGAAACCCATCAAGCTGGCCGAATTGCAGGCGGCGCTGGCCAAGTTTCGGGAGCTGCAAGCCAGCTTTTCGGCTCCCGGCAACGCCCAGCGGCTGGAGCGCCTGCTCGATGCCCTGCCCCTGACCACCAAAACCTACAAGTCGCGCTTTTTGGTACACAGCGGCAGCCAACTGCTGCCGCTGGAGGTGGACCAGGTGGCCTACTTTGCCACCCGCCACGAGTTGACCACGCTGGTGGCCCGCGACAACCGCCGCTTCGTGCTCGACTACACCCTGGAGCAGCTCGAAAAACTGCTCGACCCCGCCCATTTCTTCCGGGCCAACCGCCAGCTTTTGCTGCACCTGAGCGCCGTGCGCCGCCTGCACCCGCACTTCAACGGCAAGCTCAAGCTGGACCTGCACCCCGAAACCAGCGACGAAATGCTGGTGAGCCGCGACAAAGCCGGGTCCTTTAAGGCGTGGCTGGAAGGGGAGGTAGCGGCTGGGCGCCCAGCGGCGTGACCATACAGCTAACTGCTGTTACGCGGGCTGTTTCTTGTTTCTCGTTGCTTGTTTCTGAGCGGTTTTTGAGGCAACGAGAAACGAGCAACGAGAAACAAGCAACGAGAAACAACCTGAAACATAAGGCACTCAAATTGCCCGCGTAACAGCCGTTGCTAATTTGAATTTCCACCGCTCCCGGCCGCCTGATTTCGGCCCGGAGCGGTGGGTTTATTTTGCGCCGGGTTTCGCCCTATCCGTTGCCGGTCGTTACTTTGCCCGCCGAGGCCCCGCGTCCGTTGCTCCGCCCGCTGCGCCGGCACCCATTCGCGCAATCTCCATAATTCGCCTAAATACGTGATACTGTGAAGCTATTCAAGTCCGCCGACCTCATCCGCAAGTCCAAGTACATCAGCCGCGACCTCTCGTGGCTGCGCTTCAACTACCGCGTCCTCGACCAGGCCCAGGACGCGGGCCGGAGCCTGTTCGACAAGCTCAAGTTTCTGGCCATCACCAGTTCCAACCTCGACGAGTTTTTCATGATTCGCGTCGGTTCGCTCTATAATTACCTGGATTACGGCAAGGAGCGGGTCGATTATTCGGGGCTGCGCGAGTTGCCGTTCCGGCGCAAGCTGCTCGATTTTGCCCACCGCTTCGTGAACGACCAGGGCCTGACCTACCTCAACGAGCTAAAGCCGCAGTTTGAGAAAAATGGCTTTAGCGTGCTGAAAATCGGGGACTTGACGGAGCTGGAAATGAAGAAAGCCGACGGCTATTTCAAAAACACGGTGTTTCCGCTGCTCACGCCGATGGTGTACGACTCGTACCACGGCTTCCCGCTGATGATGAACCTGACCCTGATTTTTGGGGTCGTGACCCGGATTGGGGCCAGCGGCGGGGCCAATTTCGCCGACGCGGACTCCGAGAAAGGGCAGGAGCGCCTGACGTTCGTGCAGTTGCCCCAAAACCTGAGCCGCTTCTTCGAGCTGACCCGCAAGGACAAGGTGATGTTCGTGCCGATGGAGGAAATCGTGCGCGAGTTTTTGCCCAAACTCTTTCGCAACGTGGAGATTATCGCGTCCACGCTGCTCCGCATCACCCGCAACGGCGATTACACGCTCGAAGAGTCGGAGGACATTGACACCGATTTCATCAAGGAAATCCAGGTTGGGTTGAAGACCCGCAAGCGGGGCCGGGTGGTGCGCGTGGAAGTCGAACCCAACGCCGCCCCGCTGCTGATGAGTGTGCTGCGCGAACGCTGGAACATCGACAACAGCAACATCTTTGTAGTCAATTCTTTAATTGACTTTAAGGGCCTGTGGCAGATAGTGCGCCACCCCAATTTCCGGGGCAAGGGCGCGCGGCTGCCGGCCCCGGTGCAGCCCCTGAGCCTGCCCGAAGGGGCCGAAGATACCCTCTTCGACTACCTCAAAACCCACGACGTGCTGCTGCACCACCCCTACAACAGCATCGAGCCCGTGGTACGCCTGCTGGAGCAGGCCGCCGAAGACCCGCACGTACTGGGCATCAAGCAGACTATCTATCGGTTAGCGGACGATTCGCGGGTGAGCGCAGCGCTGCTGAAGGCGGCCGAAAACGGCAAGCACGTATCGGTGCTCTTCGAGGTGAAGGCCCGGTTTGACGAGGAGAAGAACATCCGCGAGGGGGCGCGGCTCGAAAAAGCGGGCTGCTTCGTGATTTACGGCGTGAGTAAGTACAAGACGCACACCAAGTTGCTGATGATTATCCGCAAGGAAGGGGAGAAGGTGACGCGCTACGTCCACATCGGCACGGGCAACTACAACGAGCAAACCGCCCGCCTCTACACCGACCTGAGCCTGCTGACCACGAACGACACCTACGGGCACGACGTGTCGGAGTTCTTCAACGTCATCACCGGGCACTCACAACCCGATGACTACGAGTACCTTATTACGGCTCCCAAGGATATGCGGCACCAGCTCATCCACCTGGTGCGCGAGGAAGTGAAGAACGCCAAGAAGGGCCTGCCCAGCGGCATCGTGATGAAGATGAACTCGCTGGAAGACAAGGAATTGATTGACGAGTTTTACAAGGCCAGCAAGGCCGGGGTGCCCATGCGCTTCGTCGTGCGGGGCATTTGCTGCCTGCGGCCGGGCCGGCCGGGCCTGAGCGACAGCATCGAAGTAAGCAGCGTGGTGGGCGAGTACCTGGAGCACGCCCGGCTCTATTATTTCCACCACGGCGGCGAGGCGCGGCTCTACGCCGGCTCGGCCGACGTGATGGTGCGTTCGTTCGACCGGCGCATTGAGGCGCTGTTCCTCCTCGTTAATCCGCAACTCAAACGCGAGGCCATCAACATTCTGATGCTGAACTTGCTGGAAAATCAAAACAGCTACCTCATGCGCGAGGACGGGGCCTACATACGGCAACGACCGGCCCCAGGGGAGCCGGTCGTGAACGTGCATAAAGACTTTTATCGCCGCGACGAGGCCCAACTCGCGCAGGCCACGCCCGAGGGCCTGCTGGCGCTACTGCACCTGCAAACGACGCGCCGCCAGCAGCTGACCGCGACCGTCGAGGAAGAGGCACGAGT
>JANYFQ010000363.1 GCA_025362615.1 Hymenobacter sp.
CACCAAGCTGTGCTTGGTGGTACACCGCCCTCACCCGCCCCTACCTTTACACCATGTCCAACCCCGCCACCATCGTCCTCAAAAACGGAAAAGACCACAGCCTGCGCCGCCGCCACCCCTGGGTGTTTTCGGGGGCCATCAGCCACGTTCAGGGCGAAGTAGCCGAAGGCGATGCCGTGGCCGTGCGGGCCGCCGACGGCACGCTGCTGGGCATGGGCCACTATTCCGGCGGCGGCTCCATCGCCGTGCGGATGCTCGACTTCGGCCCCGAAGCCCAACTGCCCGATGCCGCCTTCTGGGAAGCCAGGCTCGCCAACGCCCTGGCCCTGCGCCAACGCCTGGGCCTGGCGGGCAATTCACTCATTCACCCATCCACTCATTCACTCACTGATGTTTACCGCCTCGTTCACGCCGAGGGCGACGGCTTGCCGGGCCTCATCATCGACGTGTACGGCGATGTGGCCGTCGTTCAGGCGCACAGCGTCGGGATGTACCGCGCCCGCCCGGTCATTGCCGCCGCGCTGCAAACGGTATTTGGCAACGGCCTAAGCGCCATCTTCGACAAAAGCGCCGACACCGTGCCCGGCAACGCCGGCCTGAACCCCGAAAACGGCTACCTCTTCGGCCAGGCCACCGGCGAAGAACACCTCGTGACCGAAAACGGCCACCAATTCGCCATCGACTGGGAAACGGGCCAGAAAACCGGCTTCTTCATCGACCAGCGCGACAACCGCGCCCTGCTGGCCCGCTACGCCCCCGGCCGCCGCGTCCTCAACACGTTTTGCTACTCGGGCGGCTTCTCGGTGTACGCCCTGGCCGCCGGGGCCGAGGTCGTGCATTCCGTCGATAGCAGCAAGAAAGCCATCGCCCTCACCGAGCGCAACGCCGCCCTCGCGCAACTTGAAAACCCTGAACGCCACGCCGCCTACGCCGACGACGTGCTGGGTTTCCTCAAAAACCACCCGCAGGAATACGACCTGCTGGTGCTCGACCCGCCCGCCTACGCCAAGCACATGGGCGCCCGCCACGCGGCCCTCATGGGCTACAAGCGCCTGAACGCGGCCGGCATTGCCCACCTCGCGCCGGGCGGGCTGCTGTTCACCTTCTCGTGCTCGCAAGTAGTTAGCCCCGAACTGTTTGAAGGGGCCGTGCTGGCCGCTGCCATCGAAGCCGGCCGCCCCGCCCGCATCCTGCACCGCCTCACCCAACCCGCCGACCACCCGGTGAGTTTATTCCACCCCGAAGGCGCGTATTTGAAGGGGTTGGTGCTGGCGGTGGAGTAAGACGCGGGCGGATTATGAAGTTCCTCTACGTTGATGAGAGCGGCGACGCTGGATTGTCCATCACCAGCCCAGTACAACATTTCCTGCTGGCGGGGCTGATAGTTGACACCGCCAACTGGCAAAATCTGCTCACGGACTTGCATCGTTTTCGGCAGCACCTGTCGGCTAAATACGGCCTTTTGCTGTCGGAAGAAATTCATGCTTCGGCTTTCATCAGCAAACCGGCAAGTGTTGCCCACATTCCACTCAACGACCGTTTGCGCATCTTGCTGGAGTGCGTGGATTGGTGCCGCCGTTCCGACCTGGGCTTGCTCACAGTTGGAATAAACAAACGACAGGCCGCCACCAACACCGTGTTTCAGGACGTGTGGCGGCAGCTACTTGTGTTGTTCGATGCCCACCTGGCCAGTGTCGGCGCGGCAAGCCCCACACAGGGGTTGGTATTTTGCGACAATACCGACGGCACGAAGCTGACAACGCTGATGCGGACGCTTCAACACCCGGTTGTGGCCCCCGGTACGCTGCCCGTCCCGTTGCTGCATCACCTAATCGGCGACCCCGTGTTGTGGGATTCGCGCACCTCTTACCTGCACCAGATGGTGGACGTGGTTGCCTATTTCGCCAAGCAACTGGTCGAGCCAAACCAACGCATTCGCAACAAAGGAGCCCAACGCTATTTTCATCGCCTGGCACCCATAAACTTGTTGAAAAGCGAAGCCAACCCGATGGGCATTTTAATGCTTTAGGCAAAAAAAGGGGGCCGCTTGCGCGGCCCCAGGGAGTCCTACTTCCAGAATAATCCGGTGTCAGACCAGTGCAAAGATAACGGAAATTATCCGGGCAGGGTTCGGCGGCCAACGGCGGGGGCGGCAGTTACGCGGGTGGGCCGGCCCAATTCCTCAAAACAGCTTCGGTAGCTGCTTGTGCGGCTTCCACTTCTTGCGGGTCTTCATCGTCCAGAACTCGGCCACGCCGGCGCGTTTCAAATCAAGCTGCCAGGTGCCGATGCGCTGGCCCAGGGCATAGCCAGCGGGCACTTTGCCGGCGTAGTTTTTTTGCAAAAAGGCGGCATCGGCGGCGGCCACGGCCGGGCCGTGGCAGCGGAGGCAGATGTTGTTATTCAGAATGATAGCCCGTTCGTAGGCAAAAATTTCCTGGCTGATGCGCCGGATGCGGCGGGCCGTGTCGGCCGGAGTTGCCGGGGCCGGGGCGGCGGGCAGGCGGCGGGCCGTGGCGCTCCAGACGCGGGCGATGGAGTCGACAAACGGGTAGGTTTGGGGGCGGCAGAAGGCGGCGGCGCGGGGTACACCGGCGGCGGCCAACTCGCGGGCCAGGGTGCGGCGCAGGAGGCTGTCGGCGGTGGCCGTGATGGAGTCGCCGGCCCAGCGGGTGGCCTTTAGCAAATCGGCGGGCATGATGCGCTTGACTTCCCAGTTGGCCGCTTCAATGCCGATGCGCTTGCTGTCTTTGAGGTGCTCGATTTGGTCGGGGCGGCAGGCGGGGAGGAGCAAAGCGCTGAGCAAGAGGAGGCAGCACAGGGAGCGCATCGGGAGCTTCGGCATAAAAAAAGTCGGTTTAACGGAGCGGTAGGGCACTCGTCGAACAAATCGCCCGAAGGGCTTCGCCCGACGAGTGCCCTACCGCCACAGAAATGCCCGCAGGGCTTCGTACGCAACCGGCAACTCAATGCTTCGTTTGGGGCGGCCCTGCAAGTGCTGCACGGCGGGCGGCAGCGGGATGGCGTGGCCCAGCACCGGCTCCACCACGGCGGGGAATTTGACGGGGTGGGCCGTGGCCAGCAGCAGGCCGGGGGCCTCGGCGTGGGCGGCTTGGTGGCGGCGCAGGGCCACGTAAGCCACGGCCCCGTGGGGGTCGAGGAGGTAATGATAGTCGGCCCACACCTGGGCGATGGCGGCGATGGTTTCGGTGTCGCTCACGGTGTCGGCGCTAAGGGCTTGAGCCAGGCGAGGAAACTCATTGTCAAACAGTTCGAGCACCCGCACGAAGTTGCTGGGGTTGCCCACATCCATGGCGTTCGACACGGTGGGCACGGCCGGTTGGGCGGCGTAGTGGCCGCCGCGCCGGAAGTAGGCAGGCACCGGGTCGTTGGCGTTGCAGGCGGCGATGAACGGCCCCAGCGGCAGGCCCGAGGCCCGCGCCAGCAGCCCGGCGCAGAGGTTGCCAAAGTTGCCGCTCGGCACCGACACCACCGGCGCGGGTGCATCCTGGGACCATTGCTGGGCAGCAAAACAGTAGTAAAGCTGCTGCGGCAGCCACCGCGCCACGTTGATGGAATTGGCCGACGTGAGGAAGCGCCGCGCCCGCAAATCCACGTCCTGAAACGCCTGTTTCACCAGCGCCTGGCAGTCGTCGAAGGTGCCGCTAACCTCCAGGGCCGTAATGTTCTGGCCCAACGTGGTAAGTTGCTGCTCCTGCACCGGGCTGACTTTGCCCGACGGGTACAAAATGACAACTTCTACGCCCGGTACACCCAGAAAACCGGCCGCCACGGCCCCGCCCGTATCGCCCGAGGTGGCCACCAGCACCGTGACGGCCGGCGTGTCGCTGCGCCGGGCAAAGTGGCCCAGGCAGCGGCTCATGAACCGCGCCCCCACGTCCTTAAAGGCCAGCGTTGGCCCATGAAAAAGCTCCAACGCCGACACCCCCGGCTGCACCGGCACCAGCGGAAAGTCAAAATCAATGGCTTCGGCGCAAATTTGGGCCAGGTCGGCCGTGGGGATGGCATCGCCCACGTAGGGCTGCATCACGGCCAGTGCCAGCTCGGGGCGCGGCAGGGCGCGGAGGTTTTGAAGAAAATTGTCCGAAAACTGCGGGATGTTTTCGGGGAAATAAAGGCCGCCGTCGGGGGCCTGCCCGGCGATGGTGGCGGCCCGAAAATCGGCGGGCGGCGACTGGTGGTTGAGGCTGCGGTAGTACACGGTGGCGGTTTTATGAGCGGTTTCCAGCACATTGTACCACCAAGCTGTGCTTGGTGGTACAATGTTCTAAATCACAACTAGTTAGCCACCTCGCTCAGAAACTTAATCCGCACCAGCCGCAATTCTTCCTCGCTGTACTCGTCGGTGCCCAGCGCCTTGATGGCCACGGCGATGTTGTCGGTGCTGGCGGTCATGAAGTAGTCGTAAATCTCCTCCTGCTTGTCCTCGTCCACCATTTCGGGCAGGTAGTAATCGAGGTTGAGGCGGGTGCCGGAGTAACAGATGTGCTCGATTTCCTCCATCAGCTCGCGCATATCAATGCCGCGTGAGGAAGCAATGTCCTCCAGCATCATCTTTTTGTCGATTTGCTGGATGATGTAGATTTTGTTTTTGCTGCGGTTGATGGCCGACTTTATCACCACATCGTCAGCCGTTTCGATGTCGTTGTCTGCGACGTATTTCTGGATAGCGGCCACGAACGGTGCCCCAAACTTGCTGGCCTTGCCCTGGCCCACGCCCGAAACGTGGGTGAGGTCGTGGAGGCTGGTGGGGTAGGTGGTAGCCATCTCCTTCAGGCTCGGGTCCTGGAAAAGCACGTAGGGCGGCAGGTTTTTCTTGCGGGCCACGGCGCGGCGCAAGTCCTTGAGCAGCAAGAACAAAGCTTCGTCGTGGCCGGCGGCTTGCTGCTCTTCCAGCTTGTCTTCGTCGGCCTTTTGCTCGGCCTCAAAGTTGTGGTCTTTGGTGAGGGTGATGGGGTGCGGGTTTTCGATGAAATCGAGGCCCTTATCGGCCATTTTCACCAGGCCAATGCTGTCGATGTCCTTCTCCAGAAAGCCATTCAACAAGCACTGCCGCAGCACGGTGTGCCAGAATTGGGCATCGCCGAGGGCCACGCCCGCGCCGTACACGGGCAGGGCGTTGTGGCCGTAACTTTCGATGTGCGGGTTGCTGAGGCCCAGCAACACCTGTCCGACGTGGTTGAGGTTGAAGCGGTTTTCGGTTTGCACCACCGCCCGCAGGGCCAGGCCCACGGCGGCTTCGCCCTCGAACCGCTCTTTGGGGTGGCGGCAGTTGTCGCAAAAGCCACAGTCCTGGTCCATCACCTCGCCAAAATAATGCAGCAGTTGCCGGCGGCGGCATACGGCGCTTTCGGCGTAGTTGGTCATTTCGGCCAAGAGCTGGTGGGCATTGTCGCGCTCCGTCACGGGCTTGTCCTTGCTGAACTTTTCGAGCTTGAGGATGTCGTCGTAGCTGTAGAACATCAGGCAGTTGCCTTCCAGGCCGTCGCGCCCGCCGCGCCCGGTTTCCTGGTAATAGCCCTCAATGGATTTGGGCGCGTCGTAGTGGATGACGAAGCGCACGTCGGGCTTGTCGATGCCCATGCCGAAGGCGATGGTGGCCACAATCACGTCGCAGTCCTCGCTCAAAAAAGCGTCCTGGTTTTGGATGCGGACCTGCTGGTCGAGGCCGGCGTGGTAGGGGCGGGCGCGTACGCCGTTCACGCGCAGTAGCTCGGCCACTTCTTCTACTTTGCGGCGGCTCAGGCAATAAATAATGCCGGCCTTGCCCTTGTGCGAATGCACGTACTGGATGAGCTGCTTTTTGGTGTTGTGCTTGGCCCGGACTTCGTAGTACAGGTTGGTGCGGTTGAAGCTGGTTTTGAACACGCTGGCCTCGTCCATCTGCAGGTTTTTCTGGATGTCGAGCTGCACCTTGGGCGTGGCCGTGGCCGTGAGGGCGATGATGGGAATGTGGCCGCCCAGGCTGTCGATGATGCCGCGAATGCGGCGGTACTCGGGCCGGAAGTCGTGGCCCCACTCCGAGATGCAGTGGGCCTCGTCGATGGCCACGAAGCTGATGGTGCTCTTGAGCAAAAACGCCACCGTTTCGTCTTTGTTGAGGCTTTCGGGAGCTACGTACAGCAGGCGAACTTCACCTGAAATGACGTCTTTCTTCACCCGGTTCATCTCCGCTTTGGTCAGCGTCGAGTTGTACACTTGCGCGTTCACGCCGAAAGCGCCGAGCTGGTCGACCTGGTTTTTCATCAGCGCGATGAGCGGCGAGATGACGATGGCCGTGCCCGGCAGCACCAGCGCCGGCAATTGGTAACAAAGGCTTTTGCCGGCCCCCGTGGGCATGATAACGAAGGTGTTGTGCCCCGCAAGCACGTTCTGAATGACCGCCTCCTGGGTGCCCCGAAACTGGCCGTAGCCGAATACTTCTTTGAGCGTACCCTTCAAATCGGCAGGAATGGGCAGGGCTTCGGCAACGGCAGTGGGCGACATGGGCGGGCTAAAAAGGTGGGTAGCAGCGAAGAGGTGTGTAACGAAGATAAGCATTGCGCTTAGGTTACGCCCGAATTTTTAAGTTTTTTCTGCAAAAACCGCGAACTTTTTTCCGACAAACGATTGCGGAGCAGGATGGCAAAGCTGATTGGTTGTGTTTTCGGTGTTGGGTGCTGAGTTTTAGGTGTTGGGTATTGGGTGTCGGGTGTTGGGTTTTCGGTGTCAAAAGTCCAACATCTAAAATTCAACACCAAACACCCAACACCTAAAACCCAACACCCAAAAACCAAAGAATTCAGCGGTCCCGGCTGCTACTTTTGCGCCATGCCCACTACTCCCGACCTTCTGGCCATCGCCCGCCAGGTGCTTTTTGAAGAAGCCGCCGCCCTGCACGACGTAGCCGCCGCACTGGCGGCCACGCCGGATTTCGAGCGTTGCGTGGCCGCCATTTTGCAGCTCGAGGGCCGCGTTGTGGTCACGGGCATCGGCAAGAGCGCCCACATTGCGGGCAAGATGGTGGCGACCTTTAACTCGACGGGTACGCCGGCGCTGTTCATGCACGCCGCCGATGCCATTCACGGCGATTTGGGCATGATTCAGGCCGGCGATTTTGTGGTGGCCATCAGCAAGAGCGGCGACACACCCGAAATAAAAGTGCTGGTGCCGCTGCTGCGCCGCAAGGGCGTGCCGCTGGCGGCGCTCGTGAGCAACGCCGACTCGTACCTGGCGCAGCAGGCCGATTTTGTGCTCCACGCCCCCGTTCACAAAGAAGCCTGCCCCAACAACCTGGCCCCCACCACCAGCACCACCGCCGCCCTAGCCCTGGGCGATGCCCTGGCCGTGTGCCTGCTTGAAAGTCGGCAGTTTTCGGCCGCCGATTTTGCCCGCCTGCACCCCGGCGGCACCCTGGGCAAAAAACTTTACCTCAAAGTCGGCGACCTGAGCCGGCAGAACCAGCGCCCGCAGGTGCCCGAAAACGCCCCGCTGCGCGAGGTGCTGCTCGAAATATCGGGCAAGCGCCTCGGGGCCACGGCCGTGCTCACCGCCGCCGGCGAGCTGGCTGGCATCATCACCGATGGCGATTTGCGCCGGATGCTGGGCGGCAACCTGGCTGACCTCGAAACCCGGCGGGCGGCCGATATCCTCACGCCCCAACCGGCCACGATTGACGTGGACGACTTCGCCGCCGAAGCCCTGGCCCGGATGCAGGCCCGCAACATCACCCAACTCGTCGTGACGGAA
>JANYFQ010000370.1 GCA_025362615.1 Hymenobacter sp.
CCGCAATGCGCCTCCGTCAACGCCATCGCCCCACTCCATTGCCCACTGACCATCTTGGGCAGATACGCTGTTTTAAGTTCGTCCGACCACTGCCTCATTGCTTCACGGCCTCGCCTTTGGCTACTTTGCGCACCAGCTCCAGCAGGGCCACTTCGTCGCCTTCGTTGTAGGCGTTGTGCTGCCACACAATATTGCCGGCCCCGTCGAGCAAAAACGTGTGGGGCACGTTATTCACGTTCAGCGCCCGCTTCAGGTCCTGGTTTTGGTCGATGAACACGGGGTAGGTCCAGCCCCGGCCTTTGGCCAGCGGCCCGACTTTGGCGGCGTTGCGGGCATCGTCGATGCTCATGGCGATGAGCGTGACGCCGGTTTCCTTGGCCACGTCCGGGAACAGCTCGTGGATGTTGCTCAGCTCCGCGATGCAGGGCTTGCACCACGTCGCCCAAAAGCTGATGATGACGGGCTTGCCCTGCCCCACGCCCGGCAGGGCGCTGGTGCTGACGGCCTTGCCGTCGAGCGAGCGGACCGTGACAGCCGGCAGTGGCCGGGTGGTGGCACCGGCCGGAGCAGCCGACGCGGCCGGGGCCAGCGACCCCGATTGGGCCTGGGCGCGGCCGGTGGTCAGCATCAGGCCCAGCACAGCGGCAAAAAACAGTGTTTTTTTCATCGAGAAAGAATACGCCAGCCCAACGGCCCGGCAAAGAAAAGCGAAACAAAAACGCCCGGCCGCCAAAAGTTACGGCCGGGCGCAATAGCAAGTTCGGGGCCAGTGCCGACGGAAGGCCCGTTACTCCAGCGTAAGCTTCTGGGTGCTGACGCCCTGCGCCGTGAGCAAGCGCACGGTGTAGAGGCCGGCGGCCTGCGGGCGCAGGTCCAGCGCTACTTCCTGGGGCCCGGCGGGCAGCGCCAGGGCCGGGCGGTCGAGCACGGCGCGGCCCAGGGCATCGAGCACCTGCACCCGCACGGGGCCGGCCGTGGGCAGGCGCACGTAGAGCGTGGCGCGGCCGGCGGCGGGGTTGGGAGCGAGGCTGAAGGCGGGGCCGGTTTGCGGGTTGCGCACGGCCGAGGGGCGCTGCAACACCAGGTTGGCCCCCTGGTAAATCTGCTTCGTGGCCACGTCCTGCACAAACACCACCACCTCCAGGCTGTCGCGGTTTTCGACGGCCTGCGCGGCCGGCAGTGTGCTCACGTCGAACGCCTGACTGAGCGAAAACGCCTGCCCGGCAGCCAGGGCCGGCAGCGGCGTCCCGTTCTGGTCGGGCAGCATCTTCTTCATGACATGAAAGAACTCGGTTTCGTTGTTGGTGCGGGCGTTGCGCGTGGTGCGGCGCTCGGTGACGACCATGTGGGCCACGAGTTGCCCGGCCGCCGTGGCGGCGAAGGGCCGCACCGTGGCCGCGGCCGTCACCCGCCCCGTCGCGCCGATGGCGTAGGTGCCGCGCACCCGCATCGTGACCGGGGCCACGTAAAACTGGTCGAGCACAGCGGCGGTGAAGGAATTGGAATTGTTATTCCAGCCCCCGTCGAGCGTCATGTACGGGATGGCCGTAATGCCGTAATAATTCCGCCGGGCACCGGCTTCGACCGTGTAATACGGGTCGTTGCCGGGAGCCGGGAAGTTCTGCTGGTACTTGATGACGACCTGCTTGCCGGCGTTGGCGCGGTTCACGGCTTCCACCACGAGGTTGCCGGGCAGGCAGGGCGGGCAGGTGCTGCTGGTGAAGCATTCCTCAACCACGAAGCGGCGCACCGAGTCTTCGAGCACCCGCACCGTGGCCCGCAGCGTGTCGTTAAGGGGGTTTTGGTCGGGCAGCCCGTTGGGGGCCGACAGCCAGGCCTTGACCTGGTACTGGCCCGTGGCCGTTGGCACCCAGGCGGTGGGGTGCGCGAAGCCCGCGCTGCTTTGCGGGGCCAGGCTCACGCCCGTCACCGGCGCCGACACGGCCGCCTGGCGGCCCACCTGGTACGACACCACGTAGCGCGTCACGGCCTGCGTGCCCTGGTTGCTGAGCGTACCGGCCACCGGCACGGCTTGTTGCCGCGACACCACCGACGGCAGGCGCAGGCTGGTCAGGGCCAAATCGCGGGCGGGCTGCGTACCGAACACAAAGGCGTAGAACGAGTTGTCGGCCGGCGTTGCGCCGCTGGTGGTCAGGGTGTTTTGGGCGGGCGAGGCGGCCGTCTGCACGGCCGTGGTGCCGTTTACCTGCACGCCCACCGTCAGGGCCGGGGCCGTGGCGAGGCTGGTGCGCTGGTCCACAACGTAAATCTTGTTCGTGGTTTCTTCGAGCACGATGCTCCAGTACGTGAAGATGGTCGTACCGGGCTTGCTGTACGAGTTGAACTGCACCCAGTGCTGGCGGTTGGGGGCCGTGCCGAAGGTTTTGGTCACGATGTAGTCGCCGGCCATCGCCCCGAGGCCCCACACGGCCACCGACTTATCGGGCAGGGCAGCGCTGGGCAGGGCGGCGTTGGCCGCGCCGGGCACGGCCACGGCGGCGGTCGAAAACGTCAATACCCCGCTCGTGGCTACTTTGTATTGGGTTTCAAGCTGGCCGTTGAAGCGGAATGGGAAGGGCAGCGGCACGTCGCTCGTCCACACCGGGGCAGCAAAGGTGGCGGCCGTGCCGGTCAGCAAGGTGGCCCAGCCGGCGGGCAGGCCGCCCCCCACCGGGAACTCGTCGTCGGTGTTCAGCCCGCCGGGGTTTTGGCCCGCTTGCGGCGAAGCCACCAGGTAATACTGGGCCTGCGCGGCCGGGGCGGCCAGGCCCAGGCCCAGCAACAGTAGTATTTTTTTCATGAGAAAAGACAAGCGGGTAAAAAAAGGGACAACAAACCTCATTGACCGGGTAAATATAAGCCAAAAGCACCGGCCCCCGCCGCCAGTTGGCAGTTCGGGACCGGTGCTTTGGCAAGCCGCAACGCGGCTACTCCAGCGTGAGCTTCTGGGTGCTGATGCCTTGCTCCGTCGTCAGGCGCACGGTGTAGAAGCCGGCGGCCTGCCGGCTCAAATCGAGCGCCAGCTCCTGCGGGCCAGCGGCCAGCGGCTGCGCCGGGCGGGCCAGCACCACGCGGCCCAGGCCGTCGAGCACGTCCACGCACAGGGTGGCGGGGCGGGCCAGGGTCAGGGCCACCGTGCTGCGGCCGGCGGCGGGGTTGGGCACCAGCACGAAGGCCGGGCCGCTCTGCACCCGGCGCGTGGCCGAGGGGCGCAGCAGCGTCAGGCTTTCGCCCTGGTAGATTTCTTTGGTCACGATGTCCTGCACCCACACCACCACTTGCAGGCTGTCGAAGCGTTCGACGGCCTGGGCGGCGGGCAACGAGGCCGCGTTGAAGGTCTGGGTGAGGCTGAACGTCTGGCCCGAAGCCAGGGCCGGCAGCGGGGTGCCGTCCTGGTTGGGCAGCATCTTCTTCATCACGTCGTAGAAGCGGGTTTCGCCGTTGGTGCGAGCGTTGAGGCGGGTTTCGCGCTCCGTCACGGCCATGCGCACCACGAGGCGGCCGGCCGGAATGGCAAACAGCGGCTTGATTTGGGCCGTGGCCGTGAGGGTGGTGGTGGCGGCGTTGAGGGCGTAGGTGCCGCCCACGCGGGCCAGCGCCGGGCGGGCCTGAAACTGGTTGAGAATGGCCGCCGTGTACGACTGCGAATTCTCGTTCCAGCCGCCGTCCAGAATCATGTACGGCACAAACGCCCCGTTGTAGTAATTGAACCGCGCCCCGCTTTCGAGGGTGTAGTACGGGTCGTTGCCGGGGGCCGGGAAGTTTTGCTGATACTTGATTTCGACGTACTTGCCCCGGTTAATAGCCTGGGTGTTGATGCCCCGCGTGTTGATGTTGCCGGGGCGGCAGGGCGGGCAGGTACTGCTCGTGAAATCTTCCTCCACCACCTTGCGGCGCATGGTCGAGTCGCCCACCACGAAGGTGGTGCGCATGGTGTCGTTGGCCAGTTGCTGGTCGAGGCCGCCGTTGGGGCGCGAGAGCCAGGCCCGCACCTTGAGTACCCCGCCCACGCTGGGCACAAACGCCGTGGGATGCACAAACACGCCCGTATCAAGCGAGGCCACGTTGTAGCCCGTGAGCGGGGCCGACACCACCGGCCCGTTGCCGACGCGGTAGTTGGCCGTGAGCGTGTTTACGGTTTGGGTGCCGATATTAGAAAACACGCCCCGGATGCTGACGCTGCCGTTGAGCACCCCGATGTTGGGCACCATCAGGTAGTTGCCGGCCAA
The DNA here is from genome assembly GCA_025362615.1 of Hymenobacter sp. Classification (GTDB taxonomy): domain Bacteria; phylum Bacteroidota; class Bacteroidia; order Cytophagales; family Hymenobacteraceae; genus Hymenobacter. The sequence continues at coordinate 4,230 of JANYFQ010000370.1, forward strand.
ATCGAGGGCGGGCTGCACGCCGGGCGCAAACTCAACGTATTTGTTGTCCACCGGGGCCACCGAGGCCAGGTTGGGCAGACTCATGTTGGGCGAAGTGGGGGTCTGGTAAGCAGTGGTGGCATTGAGTTGGATACCGGCCGTGAGCGTCTGGGCATCGGCCCCCGCCCGCTGCCACACCAGAAACGCCTTGTTGGTGCTTTCTTCCAGCACAATCGAGGCGTACAGAAACGAGCCGGCAATGGGGTTGCTGGTCGTGCCGGTGGGCAGGCTCACCGAGTTGAATTGCACCCAGTGCTGGCGGTTGGGGGCCGTGCCGAAGGTTTTCGAAATCATGAAATCGGTGCTCGCCGTCATCAGCGTCCCCCATAGGCACACCGAGTTGTCGGGCACGTCGGCCGAGGGCAGCGCGGCGTTGGAGGTCGGCGGCACGGCCGTTGCGGCCGTGCTGAAGGTCAGCACCCCGCTGGTCGAAACCTTGTAGCTGGTGTAGCCTTGCCCGCCCATCTGAAAGGCAAAAGGCAGCGTCTGGACCGCCGACCACACCGGGGTAGCCTGCGTGGCGGCCGTGCCCGTGAGCACCAGGTTCCAGCCGGGCTGGCCCAGGTCGTAGCGGCCTTCGCCGTCGGTGTTGAGGCCGCCGGGGTTCTGGCGGGGGCCGTTGTAGGGCAGGATATAATACTGAGCCAGCACCGGTTGCCCAGCGGCCAGGGCCAGACCCAGACCCGAAAGGAGAAACAGTTTTTTCATGTGAGTAAAAAAGGGTGATTTTATGAAAAGACAACGGAACTGGACCAGGCAACTCCTTGCTCCAACCCCAATACCGCCAACCAGCAGCCCATTAAAGAGTGCGTATCAGCACCTAAAAGTAACGTATTTTTGAGGAACAGCCAACCGCCCGCACTCATCCCGGTGGTAATACGTACTTTTGCTAACCGTGCCTGCCGGCTTTCGGCCGGGCTTCTCTCCTACCTCACCCCCTACTTTTAATCTTACTGCCCCATGAAAAAAATCTTACTTCTGGCCGCCCTCGGCCTGGTCAGCACGGCCCAGGCCGGCCGCCTGCAAGGCATCACGCTCAGCGGAGCGCCCGCCGTTACGGTCGTGGGCGGCTACCAGCAGGTGTTGCCCTTGCAATACACCATGCGCGTCACCAACACCAGCGGCCGTACCATCGTCCTGGGCTTGCAGCGCCTGATTCGGACGGCCCCGGCCGCCTCCGAAAACAACTTTTGCTTCGGCGTGAACTGCTACCCGCCCACCGTCACCACCTCGCCCGCCAACGCCGACGTGCGCCTCGCCACCGGCACCTTCGACGAAAGCGGCGTGCTCGACTACACCCCCAACGGAGCGCCCGGCGTGGCCGTCATCCGCTACGCCGTGTTCGAGCGCGGCACCCAGGACAGCACCTACCTCACCGTGCGCTTCGATGCCTCACGCCCGACCAGCACCGTGGCCAGCCGTAGCACCGAAAACATTCTGGCTCAACCCTTTCCGAACCCCGTGGCCAGCGGCGGCAGCGTGGCCCTGCGCTACGCCCTGCCCGCCGGCAGCCCCGCCGGCAGCCCCGCCGGCCGCCTCGTGCTCGTGAGCCTGGCCACCGGCGCCCGCCTCCGCGAGGTGCCGCTGCTAAGCGCCGCCGACATCAACGCCGGTCGCTTCTTCGGCCAAGGCCAGGGCATCGTGGCCGGCGGCGGCTACCTCCTCGGTGCCGACTACCGCGTCGGCACCGGTGCCGAAACCAGCGTCGTCCTCCGTACCGAAAGCCTCGTCGCCGGACTCTACTCG
>JANYFQ010000421.1 GCA_025362615.1 Hymenobacter sp.
TCGAGGTCGCCATCGGCGTCCACGTCGGCCACGCCCACGGCCCGGCCCGCGCCGGATGGGGTGGTCGAGGTCACGGCCGCGCCGAACCCGCCGCTGCCGTTGTTTTTATACACCCGCACCGGGGTGCGGGCCTGAATGGCATCCAGGTCGCCGTCGTTGTCCACGTCGGCCAGAATGACCCGCGTAGGCCCGCTCACCGCGCCGAACGTCGTGCCCGCCGTGAAGGCCGTGCCAGCGCCGCCGTTGAAGTAGGGCATCAGCGTGCCGTTGCGCTGCACCAGCAAATCGAGGCTGCCGTTGCCGTCGAGGTCGCCCACGGCTGCATCCTGCGGCGTTGTGCCGCTCAGGGTGTAGCTGCTCGTCAGCACGTTGTCGCCGAGCGGCGCGGCGGCCGTCACCTGGTAGGTTTCGCGGGCGGCGGGCACACTGCCGGTGCTGGTCACGGTGCTGGGCACGGTCACAAACACTTTTTCGCCGGCCCGCAGGTCGTTGGCCGGGTCAATGGTCAGGGTGCTGCCGCTGGCCGTGGCGTTGCCGCCCCGCACCAGTTGGCCGCCGCGTTGCTGGCTGAACACCCGCACGTTGCCGGCCGAGGCCGCGCTCACGGCCTGGCTGAACGTCAGGGCCAGGTTGGTGCCGGGGGCCGCCGCGCCCGCGTTGCGGGCCGGCGAGCGGCTCACCACGGTCATCGGCGTGGCCGTTACCGCGAAGCTGATGCCGTTGCTGCTGCCGCCGGCGTTGTTCACGGTCACGTTGCCGGTGGTGGCGCCCACGGGCACGGTCACCGTGATTTGGGTGTCCGAGTTCACCGTGGGGGTCGCGGTGGTGCCGTTGAAGCTCACCGCCGTAGCCCCGGTAAAGTTGGAACCCAGCAGGGTGACGCTGCTGCCCACCGGGCCGCTCGTCGGGTTGATGCTCGTCAGGGTGGGCAGCACCGCGAAGGCCGCGCCGTTGCTGATGCCGTTGCTGGTTGCCACGGTCACGTTGCCGCTGGTGGCACCCGTGGGCACGGTGGCCGTGATGCTCGTGGGCGAGTTGTAGGTAAAGGATGCCGACAAGCCGTTAAAGGTCACAGCGGAGACGGTGGCGAAATTGCTGCCCGTGATGGTCACCGTCGCGCCCACCGCGCCGCTCGTGGGCGAGAGGCTGCTGATGGCGGGCACCGGCCCGCCGATGGTGAACGTCTGGGCGTTGCTGGTGCCGTTGGCCGTGGTCACGGTCACGGGGCCGGTGGTGGTGCCTGCGGGCACCACCACATCCAGGCTGGTGGTCGAGGTGAAGGTGATGCTCGTGGCCGCCGTGCCGTTGAAATCCACCGTGCTGCCGGCCGTAAAGCCGGTGCCGGCGATGGTCACGGTCGTGCCCACCGGGCCGCTCGCGGGCGAGAGGCTGCTGATGGTGGGGGCCGGGAGCGTCACCGTGAAGAGCACCCCGGTGGAGGTCCCATTGTTGTTCTGCACCGTTACGTTGCCGGTGGTGGCCCCGACCGGCACTACGGCCGTGATGTCGGTGGTCGAGTTCGTGCTACCGGCGGTGATGATGGTCCCGTTGAAGAACACGTTGTTGCCGCCGTTGGCGGCCAGCCGGAAGCCGGTGCCCGTAATGGTTACCGATGTCCCCACCGGGCCGCTCGTCGGGTTGAGGCTCGTGATGACGGGCGCACCGGCCGTCGTCGTGAACTGAACCGCCGCGCCGTAGCTGGTGCCCGCGCTGTTGATGGCGTAAGCCCGCGTCGTGTACTGCGTGCCGGCCGTCAGGCCCGTGGCGCTCACGGTGAAGCTGCCGGTGGTGCCGGTGGTGGTCAGCTTGGTGTCGGCGGTCGTCGGGGTGCCCGTGCCTGGCACATACACCACGCCGCGCTCGGTGATGGTCGCGCCGCCATCGGCGGTCACGTTGCCGCCCAGCGTGGCGCTGGTCGTCGTGATGCTCGTCGCCGCCGCCGTGGTCACGGTCGGGGCGGTGGTCACCGTAAAGGCCACGCCGCTGCTGGTGCCGGCCGCGTTGGTCACGGTCACGTTGCCGCTGGTCGCGCCCGTGGGCACGTCAGCCGTCAGGCTGGTGGCCGAAACGAAGGTCACGTTCGTGCCCGCCAGGGCACCGAACTGCACCGTGCTGCTGGCCGTGAAGTTGGTGCCGGTCAGGGTCACGGTCGTGCCCTCCGGGCCGCTCGTCGGGTTCAGGCTGGTCAGGGTAGGGGCGGGCGTGGCCCCCACCGTGAAGAGCACCCCGTTGGAAGTGCCGTTGGCGTTCTGCACCGTCACGTTGCCGGTGGTGGCCCCGTTGGGCACGAAGGCCGTGATGCTGGTGGTCGAGTTGGTGCTGCCGGCGGTGATAATCACCCCATTGAAGCGCACGTTGTTGCCGCCCAGCGCAAAGCCGGTGCCGACGATGTCCACCCGGGTGCCCACCGGGCCGCTCGTCGGGTTCAGGCTCGTGATGGCGGGCGCGGCCGGGCCCGTCACCGTGAAGGGCACGCCGCTGGTGGTGCCGCCGCTCGTGGTCACCGTCACGTTGCCGGTGGTCGCGCCCGTGGGCACGGTGGCCGTGATGCTGGTGCTGGAGTTCACAGTCACGCCCGTGGCGGCCGTGCCGTTAAAGCTCACCGTGGCCCCGCTGATGAAGTTGGTGCCGGTCAGCGTCACGCTGGTGCCCACCGGGCCGCTCGTCGGGTTCAGGCTGGTCAGGGTCGGAGGCGAAGCTATTACCGTAAAACTCACGCCGGGGGTGGTCACGGTCACGTTGCCGGTCGTCGCGCCGGCCGGCACGGTGGCCGTGATGCTGGTGGGCGAGTTGTAGGTGAAAGTAGCCGCCGTGCCATTGAAGCTCACGCCGGTGGCCCCGAGGAAATTGGTGCCCGTCAGGGCCACGCTCGTGCCGGCCGGGCCGCTCGTCGGGTTCAGGCTCGTCAGGGTCGGGGCGGGCGAAGCCGTCACCGTAAAGTTCACGGTGTTGGCGGTCGTGCCGCCGGGGGTGGTCACGGTCACGTTGCCGGTCGTCGCGCCCGGGGGCACGGTGGTCGTGATGCTGGTGCTGGAAACCACCGTGAAGGCCGTGGCGGCCGTGCCGTTGAAGCTCACGCCGGTGGACCCGAGGAAGTTGGTGCCGGTCAGGGTCACGCTCGTGCCCACCGGGCCGCTCGTCGGGTTCACGCTCGTCAGGGTCGGGGCGCTCACCTGGTTGAGGCGCACGCTGAGTACCGAGGTGGCGTTGTCGGTGTTGGGCACCAGCAGGTCGATGGTGCCGTCGCCGTCCACGTCGGCCACGGCCAGGTCGGTCGGGAACGTGCCGGAGCGCACCGCCACGTTGGCGGGCGAGGTGAAGGCCGTGCCGCTGCCGTTGTTCAGGAATAAGGTAACAAAGGTATTGGAGCCGCCATTGGTTGCCAGCAGGTCAAGGTCGCCGTCGCCGTCCACGTCGCCCGTCACGACGCGAACGAAGCCGGCGGCGGAAACGGTGGTGGCGGTGCCAAACGATGGCACGCCGCTGTTCGCGTTGAGGCGCACCAGCACGGGGCCGCCGCCGGCAATGAGGTCGAGGCGGCCGTCGTTGTTCAGGTCGGCCAGCGCGACGTCCTGCCCCGCATTCGTCGTCAGGCCCGTGTTGCCGCTAAAGTTGGCGTTGCCGTCGTTGAGGCGCATATTGGCCGCCGACGTGCCATCGGGCACCAGCATATCCAGGTCGCCGTCGTTGTCGAGGTCGCCCAGCGTCACGCTGCGCACCTGCGAGAAGCTCAGCGTCGAAGCACTGGCAAACGCGCCGGTGTTGTTGCCGGTGTACACGAATACCTTGCTGCCTTGCAGGCCGGGGCCGGTGCAGGCCACCACCAGGTCCAGGTCGCCGTCGGCGTCGAGGTCGGCCAGGCGGGGCAGCCCGTTGCGGCCCGTGATGATGTCAGCAAAAGCCCCCACCTGCGTGAAGCCCCCGCTGCCGGTGCCGCTGCGCAGCAGCACCTCGCCCGTTACGTTGCTGCCGTTGCCGGTGGCGGGGCTGTACGGCTGGCTCGTCACCACCAGGTCGAGGGTGCCGTTGCCGTTGATGTCGGCCAGTTGCACGTCTTGCAGGATAACCTGGCTGCCGGCCTGGCTCGTGAGCGTGAGGGCCCCCTGGCGCACCAGCCGCCCGCTGTTGTTGCCGTTGTTGAGGAACAGGGCTACCTTGTCGAGGTCTTCCAGCACGACGGCATCCAGGAAACCGTCCCGGTTGATGTCGCCCACGGCCATCCGGTTGGGCACACCCAGCAGGGCCGGGTCCGAGTTCGGGCCGGCCGCCGCGAAAGTGCCGGTGCTGGCGCTCAGCACCCCGGCCGTGAACTGGTACACTTCTTTCGGCACCGCCGTGCCGCCGCCGTTGGTCACGGTGCCGGGCACCGTCACATACACCGTTTCGTTGGCTTTCAGGTCGCGCACCGGGTCAATGCTCACCACGTCGCCGGCGGTGCTCAGGGAGTTCGTGGAGCCGGGGCGGCCCACCAGCTGCCCTTCCTGGCCAAACACGCGAATGTTGGCCCCGTTGGTCACCGGCTGGCTGAAGCCCACCTGAATGTTATTGGTGCGCGAGCCGGCAATGGCGTTGCGCCCGGGAAGGCGGGTCACCACGGCGGGGGGCGGAAACAGCGCCGTGCCCACGTAGGCCGTGCCGCTGCTCAGGGTGGTGCTGCCAAAGGTGGCCGGGGCCACCATCACCCCGGCCGTGACAATCTTGCTGCCCACGATGCTCACGCCAAAGGCGGTGTCGAAGCCCGCGCCGCCGCCGCTCACCGCGCCGTTGCCCACGGCCGTGGTGCCGGTGTCGGTGTAGAGGGCCACGTAGGGGTCGTTGTTGGAGGGGATGCCCCCCGAGGTGCTGAGGGTGCTGCCGGCTGCGGTTATCGTGCCGGCGAAGTAGCCGGCCAGGGCGATGCTGTTGCCGCTCACGGCCAGGCCCGTCACGTTGTTAGCGTCGGCGATGCCCCACACGCCGGTCAGGCCGCTGCCGCTGTCCGCGTAGCGGGCCAGGTAGGCTTTGGCCGTGGCGGTGCTCGTCAGGGTGGTGCCGCCCACGTTGGCCGTGCCGCCGAGGCTCCCGGCCACGTACAGCCGGGTGCCGCTCAGGAGCAGCGCGCCCACCCCTTCGTTGGCGCCGGTGCTGCCGATGGCAATGGCCCCGCCGTTGGTGGCGCTGCTGCCGTTGTCGGTGTATTTGGCCACGAAGCCGTCGTTGCCGCCCGCGCCCGGCAGGGTGGTGCCGCTGATGACGGCCGCCTTGCCGGAAACGAAGGTCCCGCCCACATACACCGTGCTGCCGCTCACGGCCACGCCGCCGGCGGCGTCGTTCTCGTTCTGATTGACGTCGCCGCTGCCGCCGCCGCTCACGGCCCAGCCGCCGCCCAGGCCGCCGGCGCTGTCGGTGTACTTGGCCACGAACATATCCGCGCCCGTGCCGCCGGCCGAGCTGATGGCCGTGCCGCTGATGTTGGCACTGCCGCCGAACTGTCCCGTCACGTACACGTTGCCGCCGCTCACGGCCACGCCATAGGCAATGTCGTTGTCGGCACCGCCGCCGCTGAAAGCCCCGCCGTCGGTGGCGCTGCTGCCGTTGTCGATGTACTTGGCCAGGAACGTATCATAGCCGCCCAGGGGCGAGAACGTCGCCCCCGATACCGTAGCGCCCTGGCTGCCGACGCTGGTGACGCCGCCCACCACGTACACGTTCGTGCCGCTCACGGCGATGCCCAGGCCGGTGTCGCCATCGTTGATGCTGCCGCCGCTCTTGGCCCAGGCCCAGCTGCTGGTGCTGGTGCTCCACTTGGCCACAAAAATGTCGCCCGACACCGCCGGTTGCGGCCCCGAAGCCGTCAGGCTGGTGCCCCCAAACGACACCGTGCCTTTATAGGAACCGGTGATGAAGACATCGCCGGCCGCGTTGGTCGTCGAGGCCCGCACATTCACGTTGCCGCTGCCCGTGCCCGCAGTATAGGCGCTTTGCCAGGTGGGGGCCGTTTGGGCCACCGCCGCCAGCGGCAGCAGCCAGGCCAGC
>JANYFQ010000095.1 GCA_025362615.1 Hymenobacter sp.
TCCTAAACCGCGAAGCGGTGGCACCTGTCAAGGGCAGGAGGTGTCACCGCTTCGCGGTTTGGAACTGACCTTCATGCCGTTACTACCAACATATCACCGCTTCGCGGTTGGCAGGTTTCACCGAGTGCGTAAGTCCTATAAATGTTAAATGATTTTCACCCTTCCTGGTCCGAAATTAGCTGTCGGCGGTAGCGGCTTAGAATGTTGGCTTTCAATATAAAGCCCAGGTAGCGGCCATCTTCCTCGCAGACGGGCAAGGCCCAGGTTCCGGTGTTGTCGAAGAGCTGGAGGGTGTGTTCGAGGTTGTCGTCGGGGCCGACGATGGCGGGGGCGGGCTTCATGAGCTCGCGGACGCGGGTGGTTTGGTAGTGGGCTTCGTCGAAGAGGGCGGCCCGGACCGAATCGACGGTGACCACGCCCAGCAGGCGGCCCCCGGCGGCCACGACGGGGAAGACGTTGCGGGCCCCGTTCTGGTACTTGGCCACCAGGTCGCCGAGGCTGGTGCCGGGGCGCACGGGCACGAAGTTGGTTTCCAGGAGCTGGCGCGGATCGAGCTGGGCCAGCAGGCCGCGGTCGCGGTTGGCGTACACGTCCACGCCCTTTTCGGTGAGCTTGCGGGTGTAGATGGAGTAGGGCTCGAAGTACTTGGTGATGAGGTAGGAGGTGCTGCACACCACCATCAGGGGCACAAACAGCGCGTAACCGCCCGTGATTTCGGCAATCAGAAAAATAGCGGTGAGCGGGGCATGGACCACGCCGGCCAGCGTGCCGGCCATGCCCAGCACGATGAAGTGGATTTCGGGCACCAGCACCAACCCGCTCATGTTGAGCAGGCGGGCGAAGAAAAACCCGCCCAGCGCCCCGGCAAAGAGCGACGAGCCGAACATCCCGCCGTTGCCGCCCGCGCCCACCGTGATGCTGGTGGCCACCACTTTGAGCAGCATCGAAAACAGCACCAGTACCAGCAGCAGCCAGGGGTTGTGGTCGTCGTAAACCGAGAAAATACTGCCGTCGGTGACGTGGCTGGTCTGGCCTTTCAGCAGCAGCTCCACGGTGTTGTAGCCCTCGCCGTAGAGCGTGGGGAAGAGGAAGATGAGCAGGCCCAGGGCCAGGCCGCCGGCCACCGTTTTCTGCCACAGCAGCCCCGGCCAGCGCCCGAAAAAGCCTTCGGACCAGTGGTACACCCGAATCATGTAAATCGAGAAAAAGGCCGTGAACAGCCCCAGCGCCGCGTAAAACGGCACCGCGTGTACGTCCCAACCCGTCGTGACGAGCGCAAACGGCTGCCCGGCATACAGCGCCTTCGACACCACCGTGGCCGAGGCCGAGGAGATGAGCAGCGGAATGAAGTACTGCGCCGGCAGCCGCTGCAAAATGACCTCGACGGCAAACAAAACCCCCGCGATGGGCGAGTTGAAAATGGCCGCCACGCCCGCCGCCGCTCCGCAGCCCGTGAGGAGCCGCCGCCGCCGCCTATCCAGGTGCAGCACCCGGGCGGTGTTGGAGCCCAGGGCCGCGCCCGTAACCGAAATGGGGGCTTCGGTGCCGGCCGAGCCGCCGAACGTGACGGTCAGAAACGAAGTAATGAGCTGCGAATACAGCTTCGAGCGCGGCACCACGCTCTGCTCGCGGGCCGTGTTGTAGATGATGGGGCCGATGCCCCGGCCCAGGTTTCCGCCCAGCAAATACTTGGTAACAAGCACCGTGAGCGTGATGCCAACAATGGGGTAGAGCGAAAGCGCAAACACCCGCTGTGGCTCGGCCACGCCCTGCTGCAAGAGCCGCGCCCCGGTGCGGATGCTCGTCTTGAGCAGCACCGCCGCCAGGCCCGACGTCACGCCCACGGCCACGCTCAGCAGCAGCATATACACCCGCTCGCTCACGTGCCGCGCCCGCCACACCAGCAACGGGCGCAACCAGCGGTGCAGGATGTGGTGCGAAACAGGGCGCATGGGCAAGGGGAGCGGGTGGGGCGGGCCGTGCAGTACGAGGCCGGGCGCGGGCGCAGGGTTGCACGCGGGCGGGGCAAACCGAACGCAAAGATGGGGCCGGCTGGTGTACGGGTGCGCCAAATTGGTTGCGTTTTTAGAACGGCGCGGGCGGGCGGCTTT
>JANYFQ010000100.1 GCA_025362615.1 Hymenobacter sp.
GGCACCACTCGGGAGTGGTCCGACACCACTCGGGAGTGGTCCGGCACCACTCGGGAGTGGTCCGGCACCACTCGGGAGTGGTCCGGCACCACTCGGGAGTGGTGTCGGACCACTCCGCCGGCTCAGGCGATGGGCTTGGGCGCGGCCTCCGTGGCTTTGCGCCGGGCGTAGCGCTTGCGCATGGTTTGGCGGGGGGCCTGCACGGCGGCGGTTTCGCCGTTGTCCTTGACGAGGTCTTCGTACACGTCGTCGGCGGTCACCATCATGTCGGAACCCGTGATTTGGTGGGTTTGCACCACCTTTTGGGTCAGGCCCACGAGGCGGGCGCGCACCCGGCCGAGCTGCCCGTAGAGGGCCACGTCCTTTTCAAACTCGGGCAGGTCGAAGCCGCGGCGGGTGAAGTCGAGGTCGGCCCGCACCGCGTCGAGGGCAGCCTGGGCGAAGGGCATCCCGTCGAAGCCCAGGTTGCGCAGGCCCCGGCTTTCGTCGGGCGTGAGGGTCAGCAGCCAGGGCATTTTGGCCTCAATGGTGTCGAGGGCCGCGAGCACGGCCTTCAGGTCGGCGTCGGTAAAGACTTCGGAAATGCGGTTTCCGTTTTTCATGGGGGTGGGGGTGGGGGTTGAGTGGAAAAAACGGCGGGGGCGAAGGGCCTGTGGCCCAACGCCCCCGCTGCGGTAAAAGTAGCGGGTTTTATTCGATTTGGATTTGCTCGCGGGTCACCACCTGCGTGCCGTCGGCAATGTGCAGGTAGTAGATGCCCGCCGGCAGGGCCGAGGTGTCGAGGGTTTGGGGCGCGTCGGTGAGCGTGGCGCTGCCCCGCACCTGGCTCATGGCGTCGAGCAGGCGGACGCTGAGCGGGTCGTGGTCGTTGGCGGGGTCGTCGTCCAGGGGGCGCTCCACGGTGAGGCTGGCATCGGCGGGGTTGGGGTAGGCGGTGGGCGGCGGCAAAGCAACTCTGCACGCATCGAATGCCACATACACCGAGCCTATCGCTACACCGCAGCCATTGCTGGCCCTCACCGTCACGGTGCCGTGGTCGCCCGCCGAGTAGTTTCTGGCTTTGACAAGGATGAAGTTTGAGGTAATTGTGCCCCTGTATCCAAGCATGGGGTTGGTCACGAAGTAAGTGAAACTCGCGTCGTAGTTCGTGATGGTAAAGCGCCCGCTGTATTTGCAGTCAACGGTTCCATCTATTACCGGCGGGGTGGGTGCCCCCAGCGTCACGTTTTTGGTGAGGGTGCGGATGCACTCCCCAATTATTTGCAACGTAACGGTGCCGGTGGCCGGGGTGTTGCTGGTGTTGCTAGTGATGAAGCTGGTGCCCGTACCGTTGGCGTTGGTGAACACGTTGGCCGGGGTAGCCGTCCAAATATACGTGAAGCCTGGCCCCCGGTCGGGGGTGGTGTAGGTGGTGGGGCCGCATACGTTGCCTGGGCCAGCAAAGGCCTAGTCGGCGGGCAGCGGGCACTCGGGGTTGGGGTCGCAGGGCGGGGGCGTGGTGGCGGTAGTGAAGGGCCGCTGCATTTCTTTAAAAATCCACTCGCTGTTGCGGGCCGTGAAGCGCAGGTGCGGCAGGTTGAACAGCGTACCCGCGCTGTTGCCTTCCTGGGCGATGTAGCGGGCCACGCGGGGCTTGCTGGGGTTGTCGGTGGCGTTGCTGATGTACTTGGCGTAAGCCGTGGCGGTGCTCACGGTGGGCACGTCGAGGGCGCTGTAACTGGGCACAAAACACAGGTCGCCGTTGTAGAGGGTGGTGTAGTTGAAGCTGGTGAAGTAAAAGCTGTTTTCTATCAGGTCGTATTGCTCGGACAGGTTGGTGCTGCCGCCCGGCAGCGTTTCGTAGGGCAGCGTATTGGCGGGCGAGGTGTAGTTGCGGTTGAGGAGCGTAACGTCCAGATGCAACCAGATGATGCGCAACGTGAACCACAAGCGCAGGTGGGCTATCCGGTCCTGGGTGCCATAGGCTGGCAGGGCGTTGGCGATGGCCTCCGACTGAATGCCGTAGGCCAAAATGAACGGGTTGAGCAGGTAGGAGCGGTCGTTGCGCGTCAGCTCCTGGTGGGGCGGGGTGTTTTGGGGCCGGCCGCACTGCGAACCGTCGCTGGTGGCCACGATGGGCGGAAACGTGGCCGGGGTGCCGCCGAGGTCGGCAAAGTCCACCATCGTTTTGTAAGGCCCGTCGATGAAGGTGTTGTCTTCGTACTCGTCGTCGATGCCGGTCACGCTTTTGATGGCCAGTTGCTTGGTGGCGGGCGCATTAAGGATGAGCAGGGCCTCGCGCAGCCGGTCGCTCAGGTCGTGAATGTGGACGGTGGAGTTGCCGTTCTGGCCCTGCCCGTTGCCGGGCAAAATGGCTATCGGAAAGTCGGCCTGCCGCGTCAGGGCTTGCAGGCCCATGGGGCTGTAAGCTCCGCGCTGGGGGCTGTCGTGCAGCACCAGCAGCCGGGTTTGGGGGTTGTAGCCGCCGCGCACCAGCCGCGCCAGCCCGTAGCGGGCCACCAGCCCGCCCATGCTCTGGCCCATCACCACGTTTTGCTCTGCGCTGCCCACCCGCTGCTTCCAGCCGTTGGCCCACTTCAGCACCTCCTCAAACACCAACGCGTTGCGCCGGATATCGTCCGTTCCCTCCGTGAAATCGATGTAGATGAGGTCGTAGCCCGCTTGTTGCAGGTTGTCGTTGAAGTCGTATGGGGCCGCACGATTTAACTCTCTAAGAAACGCATTAACATCATTATTCCTGTTGTTTTCCCCCACCAAGTGCGGGGCCAAGCGCGAGGTGTTGTAGCCTTCCACCACAATAAACGGCTTGGTGATGCGGGTGTGGCCCACCCCGAAACGCACGTTCACGGTGGCCCCGAGGTGGCTGGCGTAGTAGTCGGGGTTTGCCACGGCGTTGAAGAGGGTGTCGAAATCGGCCGATGAGCCGTAGCGGGCCACGGGGGGCTGCGCCCACACGGTAAGGTCGAACCAGGCCATGCGGGTTTCGAGGGTAATGGCGGACGCGGGCCGGGCGCCGGTGTTGCCCGTGGCCGGGTCCGGCACGGGGCTGTCGAGGTAGGCAAAGCGTACCTTCACCCGCTTGGTGCCGCTGCTGGGGTAGGTGGCGGCGAGGGGCACGTTCCAGGCGGCGCTGCGGTGTAGCCGGCCCCGTCGCCGAAGTCGATGGACGGGGCCACGTAGGCGCTGGGTGTGCCGCTGGCCAGGTACAGGCCGGGGCGCAGCACCAGGCTTACCGTGGCCGAGGCCGAGTAGCGGCGCTCGGGGGCGGCGGCAAACAGTACGCCGCGCTGGTAGGGGCTTTGGGTGCGCCCGGCCACGTCGAAGAGTTGCTCGTTTTGCACCCGCACGAGGTTGGCGCTGGCCGCGTCGGGGCGCAGGCGGGCGTAGGCCAGGTACTGCACGGCCACCGGAATGGCCCCGCCCGGCGCGGCGGGGGCGGCGGCCCGCACGCGGGCGTTGAAGGCGGGCAGGCCGGGCAGCGTGTCGGTGCCGTGGCAGCGCCCGCTCCGGGCCGTGGCGTAGAGGTGGCGGAAGCCGTCGAGGTCGGTGCGGGCCGAGTCGCGCAGGGCCACCCCGTCGAAGGCCGCCACCGGGGCCAGCGGCACGGCGTACTCCAGCAGCCGGCCCGTGGGCACCTGGCTCTTGTCCAGGTTGGCGAAGACGAGGTCGAGCTTGGCCCGCACCGGGTCGGGGGCGGCGGGCGGGGCCAGGGCGGGGCCGGCCCCC
>JANYFQ010000482.1 GCA_025362615.1 Hymenobacter sp.
CCCCTGATAGGTGCCACCTCTTCGCGGTTGAGAATTTCTGCAAACAACCTGACTACCAACATATCACCGCTTCGCGGTTGAGTGGAGTGCATAATTCCTAAAGCAAACTCACTCCGCATAAGCAGCCGTAAAACCCTTGAAGTGAACCCGCAGCACATCGCCGCCGCGCAGCAGCCGGCGCGGCACCTGCACCACCAGGCGCTGGCTCACGCTGCGGGCTTCGTAGCGGCGCAGGGTGCCCCGGCGGTCGGCAATGGCCCAGTAGAGGTAAGGCGGGTATTCGGGGTCGGGCAGGAGCGGCGGGGGGCCGGGGGCTGGTTTTTCGCGGCCCACCGGGGCGGGGTCGGTGGGCGCGGCGGGGGCATTGGCGGCTTCGGGCACGTCGGCGAGCAAGGGCAGGGCGTAGGCGGGGCGCAGGGCGGCTTCGGGGCGGATGATGACGGCCACGAGGCTGTCGTGGGGCACGAAATCGAAGGTGGGCGCGGGGGGCGCAACGGCGGGTTTGTCGGCCGGTTTATCCGTCAAAAAAAACGCGGGTTGGGGCCGGCCGTAGCCGTGCGCGTAATCGAAGTACGGGTATAGCTCGGCCGACCGTTCGAGGTCCCGAAAGAGCTGCATGGCCGTCAGGCCGCGCTGCCGCTGCCAGACGCAGGCGGCCAGCCCGGCCACGAGCGGGGCAGAGAAGGAGGTGCCTTCGAGGCGCTCGTAGCCGCCGCCCGGCACGGTGCTGACCACGATGCCCAGGGCCGCCACGTTGGGCTTGAGGCGGCGGTCGGCGGTCGGCCCCACCGAGCTAAACTCCAGGTGGAGGCCGGTTTCGGGGTCGAGGCCGCCCACGGCGAGGGCCGAATCGGCATCGGCGGGGGTGCCGATGCGCACCCAGTCGTTGTCGCCGTCGTTGCCGGCGGCGCTTACCACCAGCATTCCCTTGCGGGCGGCCAGGTTGGCGGCGCGGGCAATGAGGCTGCGGCGGCCGTCCATCTGCTCGGCAAAATAGCGCTGCTCGGTGTAGGCGAGTGAGGAGTTGATGAGGTCGGCCCCGAGGCGGTCGGCCCACTCGGCGGCGGCCAGCCAGGCCTCCTCCTCCCCCATTGTTTCGGCGCGTTGGCGCTCGGTGCGGGCCAGCAGGTACTCGGCGGCCGGGGCCAGGCCCAGGGCCGCGCCGCCCGGCAGGTAGCCCGCCAGGCAGCCCATGACCTCGGTGCCGTGCCCGCCGCGCCGGAACACGTCGGCGCGGCCGGTGAGGAAGTCGTGGGTGCCGACGATGCGCTCCTCGCGCAGCAGCCGCGCAAAGGCCGGGTGCGCGGGCAGGCCGGCAAAGCCCACGTCGAACACCGCAATGCGGATGCCCTTGCCATCAAGCCTGGCGCGGGCCAGGGCCGGGCTGCCGAGGTGGGCCACCTGCCGGTGGGCCAGCAGTAAGTCGTTGGGGGTGAGGTTTTCTGGCGAGGGCGCTTTATTTAATGAGTGGATGAGTGAATGAGCGAATGAGTGAGTTAATACTGGTGTTTCCGCTGCTGTTGTTGCCGCCGCGCCGCCGCGTGCCGGCAGGGGCCAGTACGCCACTTCGGCCACGCCCGGCAGCGCCCGCAGGGCCTGGGCCTGGGCGGCGGTGGCCCGCACGGCCACGGCGTTGAACCAGCGGCTGACGAGCGTCACGGTGTCCGCCCCGGCCCGGATTTGGGCCACGTAATCGGCCCGCACCGGCCAGTCGCTAACGGTGCTGGCGGGCAGGTGCTGGCGGACCCGGCGGGCCTGGGCGGCGGCCGAAAAATACGTTTTAGCGTCGAAGACCACGCCGGTTTTATCGCGCAGCGTAACCCAGTAGCGGGCGGCCCCGCCGGGCGGGGTTGTTGCCCCGCCACTGCCGGGCGGGCGCTGGCTCCAACCGGGCAAGTGCAGCCCCAGCAGCCAGCAGCAAGCCAGTGCCGCGCCGCGCCACGCGGGCCGGCCACGAAAGCCACGAAAGTCAAAGGAAGCCAGCGCGTACAAGGGCCCAAAGGTAACTCTGGCGGGCGCGGGCCGTTAAGAGCGCAACGGTAGGCCCGGCCGATGACCGGCCGGGCGGCCTGACTGCCATCGTCTTTATTAAACTCCGCATTCGCATGAAATTCACCTTCGCCCCGGCCCTGCTGGCCGCTGCTTTGCTGGCCCTGCCCGGCTGCAACCAGAAAGAGCTGGCCGCTTTGCAGCAGCAAAACGCCGCCCTCACCAAGTCGCTCAATCAATCCCAACTGGAAAAATCGGCCCTGGCCACCGAGAAAAACCAGAGCGAGGAAAGCCTGCGCGGCAGCCTGCTCAACAAAAGCACCCAGGTAAACCAGCTCAACACCGCCCTCGGCAGCACCGAGCAGGACCTGGCCGGCAAAAACGCCCGCATCACCGAAATGCAGCGGGTGCTCGACCAAAAAGATGCCGCCACCAAGGCCCTGCGCCAGCGCGTGGCCGATGCCCTGCTCGGCTTTAATGCCCAGGACGTGAACGTAAACGTGAAGAACGGCAAGGTCTATGTTTCGCTCTCGGAACAATTGCTCTTCAAATCGGGCTCGACCAAAGTGGACCCGAAAGGCCAGGAAGCCCTGGGCAAACTGGCCGTTGCCCTCAAAGGCAACCAGGACGTGAACGTGCTCGTGGAGGGCCACACCGACAACGTGCCCATCAAGGGCACCACCGCCAGCGGGGCCCGAGACAACTGGGATTTGAGCGTGATGCGGGCCACCGAAATCACCCGCCTGCTCACGGCCGGCGGCATGAACCCGGCCCAGGTAACGCCTTCGGGCCGCGCCGAGTACCTGCCCCTCGTGGCCAACGACACGCCCCAGAACAAGGCCATGAACCGCCGCACCGACATCATCCTGACCCCAAAGCTGGACGAGCTGTTTTCGATATTGAACCAGAACTAGAGCGCAGATTGACGCTGAAGCCGTTTAGCAAGTCGGCTTTTGCTGTAGGCGGTGCGGGCGGGTGGCTTTTTTG
>JANYFQ010000488.1 GCA_025362615.1 Hymenobacter sp.
CGACACCTTCCCGCCCCTCGTCATCGACCACAAGGCCGCCCGCGCCGCCGCCCAAGTCGCTGACATCGAGTTGCATCTGCTGAAAATCGGGCAGACCGTGGAGCTGTAACTCCCCGCCTACCGGCTATACTTTCGGATTCGCCGCGCCCGCCGGGGGGCGGCGAATCCGTTTTTTTTGGCCTTATTTTGTATGCTGAAACTGCCCACATAGTTGGGCTGCCCCCCTCTTTTATCGCCGCGCCCGGCGCTCAATCCGTTCGTACTCATGGGAAAAATCATTGCCGTTGCCAATCAGAAAGGGGGCGTGGGCAAAACCACGTCGGCCATCAACCTGGCGGCGTCGCTGGCAGCCCTCGACTACCGGACGCTGCTCGTGGACGCCGACCCGCAGGCCAACGCCACCTCGGGCGTGGGCTACGACCCCAAAGACATCCAGAACAGCATCTACGAGTGCATGGTGGACGGCATCAACGCCCAGGACATCATCCTGCCCACCAACGTATTGCCCTTCCTCGACCTCATGCCCTCGCACATCGACCTGGTGGGGGCCGAAGTGGAGATGATAAACCTGCCCAACCGCGAGGAGAAGATGAAGGAGGCCCTGCGCCCCATCGCCGCCAACTACGATTTCATCATCATCGACTGCTCGCCGTCGCTGGGCCTCATCACCGTAAACGCCCTCACGGCGGCGCATTCGGTCATCATTCCGGTGCAGTGCGAATACTTCGCTTTGGAAGGGTTAGGCAAGCTGCTCAACACCATCAAAATCATCCAAAGCCGCCTCAACACCGACCTCGAAATTGAAGGCATCTTGCTGACGATGTACGATATGCGCCTGCGGCTGAGCAACCAGGTGGTGGAGGAAGTGCGGATGCACTTCCAGCAGTTGGCTTTCGACACCATCATCCCGCGCAACGTGAAACTGAGCGAGTCGCCGAGCTTCGGTATCCCCGCCATCCTGCACGATGCGGAGAGCAAAGGTTCGATTTCTTACCTCAACCTAGCCCGCGAAATCGTGGAGAAAAACAGCCTCGCCGCCCGGCCGGAGGCAGCGGCCGGGGGTGAGGCGGCGTAGGAGAAATGTTTTCACAAAACTTTGACAACAAGCATTATGCACACTTCTTCGGACCATCCGCTAATCGGCATCGACTCCGAAATTCGCTTCGGTCGTGCCTGCTTGCTAGGTACGCGCATCGGTGTGGAGGACGTGTTGGGCTGGCTGGCACGGGGCATGACTCACGCCGAGATTTTTGAAGATTTTCCGGAAATTTCGGAAGAACAAATCAGGGCTTGTCTTCACTATGCGGCTGACCGTGAAAGTCACATCAGGCTAGTAGCTTAATGAAGTTGCTCATCGACCAAAAACCTATCGTATCGGCTGGTACAACAGCTACAAGCAGCATATCCGGGTACAGAACACACCCTGCGGCTGGGGCTAACAAACAAGCGTGACACCGTTATTTGGGAGTTTGCCCGGCAGCATGGGTTTGTTGTACTCACGCAGGACGAGGACTTTCTAGACTAGGACTTACGCACTTCACCCAGCCGCGAAGCGGTATCATGTTGGTAGTCAAGTTATTTACTGAATTTCCCAACCGCGAAGCGGTGGCACTTATCGGGGGCGGGAGGTGTCACCGCTTCGCGGTTGGGGTCTGACTTCCATGCCGTTACTACCAACATATCACCGCTTCGCGGTTGGCAAATTTCACCGAGTGCGTAAGTCCTATAGACTTAAATCTGGTGCGCGGCGCTCCGCCGAAAGTGGTGCTGTTGCGGTCGGGAAATTTACCGACCGGAGAGATTGCGGAACTCCTAAAAAGCCGGCACTTACTGGTTTACACATTGCCAGGGCCAGAGAGTGAAGTTAACTGCTTGAAAGTAGGTTGATTGTCTATTCAACCCAGTCGCGAGCCCGCCCCCGGCTTGCCCTTCGGCCCGGCAGCCGTAAATTTGACGCTTGCTTCGGGCCTGCATATCCCGCCCGAGCCTGCCGTTGCCGATGTCTGACGAGTTGAACCCGAGCGCCGCCACCCCACTGCCCAAACGCAAGATTGGCGGCCTGGGCCGGGGGCTAAGCGCCCTCATTGAAGGAAGTTACGAAACCAAGGGCGACCGCGAGCGCCTCGTGCCGCACCCCGTGAACTCGGTGGGCCTGATTCCGGTGGGCCAGATTGTGGCCAACCCCTACCAGCCGCGCACCCACTTCGACCAGGAAGCCCTGGCCGAACTCGCCGATAGCATTAAGGTACAAGGCATTATCCAGCCCGTGACGGTGCGGCAAATGGGGCCGCAAGCCTACCAGCTCATTTCGGGCGAGCGCCGCCTGCAAGCCAGCAAGCTGGCGGGCCTGGACACCATTCCGGCCTACATCCGCAAGGCCGACGACCAGCAAATGCTGGAAATGGCCCTTATCGAAAATATTCAGCGCGAGAACCTCAACGCCATCGAAATAGCCCTCAGTTACCAGCGCCTGCTGAGCGAGTGCAACTTACGCCAGGAAGAGCTGGGCGAGCGCGTCGGCAAAAACCGCAGCACCGTCACCAATTACCTGCGTTTGCTGAAACTGCCGCCCGACGTGCAAATCGGCCTCCGCGATGCCGAAATCAGCATGGGCCACGCCCGCGCCCTCATCGGCATTGACGACGCGAAGGCGCAAGTCGAGTTGTTCCGCCGCATCGTGGCCGAGGAGCTGTCGGTGCGCCGCGTCGAAGAATTGGTGCGCACCGGCTACGGCCGGGCCAGCCAGGGCGGGGGCAGCGCCGCCGCTAAGCCCGCGCACGACCAGTCGCCGGCCGTGCCCGCCCCCGAGTTGCGCCGCGCCGAGCGCGGCCTGGGCGAATTGCTGGGCTCGCGCGTGCAGTTGCGCCCCGGCCCGAAGGGCAACGGTGAAATCAAAATCGCCTTCGACTCGGTGGAGGATATGCTGCGGATTTTGCACATTTTGCAGCCTTCGTAGATGCGGGCAGCACGGTGACACCATTTAGCAAGTCGGTGGAGGCCAAAGGCAGCGCGGGCGGGCGGCTTTTTTTTGCCGCCCGCCCGCTTTTCCCAAGCCGGCTGACCGGCTACCCGAAGCGGGCGGGCAGCCTACAACCCCGCCCGCCCGCACCAAACCCGACTTGCTAAACCGCTTCTGTACTAAAAACCCACTACCAGGCGTTGGCACGTTTGCCCATGAAACACTTTCTTTTCCTCGCCTTCGTCCTGCTGTCATTCGCGGCCCAGGCTCAAATTCCCGACGAGCTGAACACGGCCGCCCCGCGCCCGGCGGCCTCGGTGCTCGACACGGCGGCCGGCCGCGCCCTGCCCACGCGGGCCGCCCGCCGCGCCGCCAAGCGCAAGGAAGCCATCGCCGACTCGGCCAAACGCACCGAGCGGCTGTTTGGGCTGCGCCTGACGCAGCCCGGCAAAGCGGCGCTGCTGGCGGCCATCGCCCCCGGCGCGGGTCAGATTTACAACCGCTCGTGGTGGAAACTGCCGCTGGTGTACGGCTCGTTGGGCGCCATCGGCTTCTTCGAGCAATATTCGCAGACGGGCTACCGGGAGTACGCCGATGCGTACAATGCCATCGTGGACGGTAAAGCGAAGATTGGCAACCCCGATTTTGGCTCCCGCGCCAAGCTGGAGCAAAGCCTGGAAGCCCTCGACCGGGGCATCACCTTCTACCGGGGCAACCGCGACCAGTTCATTCTTTATTTCGGCCTCGCCTACGGCCTGCAAATCGTGGACGCGCTGGTGGATGCCCACCTTAAAAGCTTCGACGTGAGCGACGACCTTTCGCTGCACTGGGAACCGGCCTTGCTGCCCGTGCCCGGCAGCCCGTATGGCCTGCCCACGGCACCAGGCGCAGTGGTAGCGTTGCGGTTTAAGTGAGGCGTTAGTTAGCTGATAGCCATTAGCTTTTTTGCTGACTATTGGATTACGCTATCAGCTAACGAAGCTGTTTAGAAAGTTGGGGTTTGCCCTGGGCGGTGCGGGCGGGCGGCTTTTTCAGCCGCCCGCCCGCTAATCGT